>CALBXO010000065.1 GCA_937890335.1 uncultured Pseudomonadota bacterium
AGCGACGGCACCGGCCACCGCGCCCGCGGAGGCCCCGGCCCCGTCGGGCGACCGAAAATTCAGCTCACCGGTCGCACGGAAGATGGCGGCGGAGCACGGCGTGGACATTGGCGCCATCGCCGGCAGTGGCCCTGGTGGCCGGGTCGTCAAGCGCGACGTGGCGGCCGCCGTGGCAGCCCCCCCGGCCAAGGCCTCCACCGCGCCCGTCGCCTCCGGCGACGCCGGGGAGCGAATCAACTTGACCCCCATGCGAAAGGCCATCGCCCGACGCATGACGGAGTCCTGGACGACCGCACCCCTGTTCGCGCTCCAGATGGAGATCGACATGGAGCCGGCCATGGCGCTGCGCAAGCAGCTCAATGCGTCCTTGGCTGCCGCCGACGCAGGCCTGAAGATCAGCGTCAACGACATGATCATCAAAGCGTGCGGCGTGGCGCTGCGCGAGGTCCCGACGATGAACGTCGGCTGGGGCGGAGACCACATCGTCCAGTTTGACGGCGTGCACATCGGCGTGGCAGTCGCCATCGACGGTGGGCTGATCACACCGGTCGTCCGGGACGCAGACACGCTGACGCTGGGGGCCATCACTCGCGGCGTGCGCGACCTTGCCGCCCGCGCCCGCGCGAAGAAACTCGCGCCCCACGAGTACACCGGGAGCACGTTCTCCATCTCCAACCTCGGCATGTACGGCATCTCCAGCTTCCAGGCGGTCCTCAACCCGCCCGAGGCCGGCATACTCGCCGTTGGTGCCGTGCAGCAGCGCCCCGTGGTGAAAGACGGCGCCATCGCCGTTGGCACACGCATGGACGTGACCCTCAGCGTGGACCACCGCTCCGCCGACGGCGCCGTGGGTTCCGTGTTCCTGCAGGCCCTCAAACGACTGCTGGAGAACCCTGTCCTCCTCACTGTCTGACGTGGACATCCGCCACCTCGGCGAGGTGCCCTACCTCGACGCCCTCGCACTCCAGCGGTCGTTGCACCAGCAGCGGGTGGCTGGTGAGATCGGTGACACGGTCCTCCTGTTGACCCACCCACACACGCTCACAGCCGGGACGCGCGGGGGCAGAGAGGACCGTTGGTTCAACCTGCGCGCCGACCGGGATGAGCTTGAGGCACGCGGGGTCGACCTCGTGCAGGTCGACCGCGGCGGTGACGTCACCTACCACGGTCCCGGCCAGATCGTGGGCTACCCCATCGTACACCTGGACCGCTTTCCCGGCGGGGTAAGCGCCTACGTGCGGCGCCTGGAGGCCGTCATGGTGCGCACGTGCGATGCGGTGGGCATCCACGCGGGCAGGCTGGAGGGCTACCCCGGCGCCTGGATTGGTCAGGAGAAACTCGGCGCCATCGGGGCGCGCGTCCGACGCCAGGTCACGATGCATGGGTTCGCGCTGAACCTCATGGGCCCGCTGGAGGGCTTTGGCTGGATCTTGCCCTGCGGTCTCGAGGGCAAAGGAGTCACCAGCGTTGAGCGCCAACTCCCCACCGGCGCGTGTCCAGACTGGCCGACGCTGGAGGCGCTCGTGGCGGACGCGCTGCGCGCCACTTTCATTCCTGGCGCAGGCCCTCCGCGCGCGCGAAACTGAGTGGATGCTACACTGCCGACCATGTGTCGCTGGCTACCAGCTCTGGCCGTGGTCGTGACCTGCGCGTCACCCGTGTGGGCCCACGGCCCCGCTCCGACCCCTCTGCGCGTCCTGACAACCTCCGGCGAGATCCCTGACGTTGTGCTCACCAACATTGGCATCGCCGTCCGTACCGGCGAATCCTACGCGTACGTCTGCCCCTCGCTTTGGGGCGGATTGGAGACTCCACTGGCCGTCGGGCAACCCGCGGGAGAGTTTGTTGTGGTCGGCACAGACGCGATCCACGTTGCCACTCAGGCGAACGCCCGGTCGTGCTCACTGACCGCCTCCCCCGCGTTTGGGCCCGTTGATTCCAGCTCCATCGTAGCGCTGGCGTCCGGCCCAGACCTGACGGTGATCGCGCGGGTGGAGGGTGACCAGACTTCGCTGATCGCCGCCGACCCCCTCGCGGGGGCACCGTTCGCGTCGTACGAGATGGCAGGTCGCGCGGACGGCGCCCTGTGGACCGGGGCTGAATTCATCGTCTCCGGGGCGCGCCCGGAGCTCGCGATCCACCGGGTGGGCGACGGCGACCCGACCACCGCGCGGCCAACGGCGCCCGGCCCCGGCTCGCCACAGCGCCTCACGCCCAGGTACGCAACCGCGAGCAGCGTCTACTTCTCGGCCATCACCGACGACGGCGTGGAGCTGTGGCGGTCGGAGGACCGCGGCGCAACATTGGTCCGCGTGCTGTCTGGCGAACTCTCGCTCCACGGCCCAGCCGCCTGGTGCGGGGGCGTCATCGCGGTTTTGGACGGCGCAATCGTCGCGGACCCGGAAGCGCCCCCTCTGTGCGACATGGAACTGTTCTCCGGGCGGCGGTTTCAGTGCCTTCAGAACGCAGGCTCGTTCACCTATGCATGTGAGAACCGGGTCCTGTACTCGCTTCGTGACGCCGAGATACAGCCGGTGTTTGAGGTGCAAGACATAGACGGCCCAGCCTGCCCCGATGCGCGCTGCGACCGGGACTGGCTTCACTTTGGCGCCGAGGCGGGCCTGGTGGACACGTCCCCGCCCGACGTGGGCCCTGACGCCCCCGACGCGGGCAGCGACCCTGGTTCGGACACCACCACAGACACGGGGGTCGTACCGGACGCAGCACAGCCTGGGGACGTGGCCCCGGCTGGACGGACCGGAGGGTCGGGGTGCAGCCTGCGCGGCGCAGCGAGCGGGTGGACCAGCGGGTGGAGTTGGCGCCGACGGTGACCGTGCCGGCTCCCGATCGCCGTTGGCTCAGCTCGCGCCGCAGACGCGGCACACCCCAGCTTCCAAGGTGCCGACGCAATTGCCGTCCGGACAGGGCAATCGGTCCTGCCAGTCGCCGTCGTCAGGGTCCCCGTCGTCGACACGGGGGTCGCCGTCGGAATCCTCGTCCTCGGCGACGAACTCCGCGGATTCGTCGTCCTCGGCGTCCGCGCCGGTCATCGCCAGGGCATCTCCGGACCCAGTGGCCGCAGACGCGACCCAGGTGTCGTCCGCCAAACCACAGACGCGGCAGGTGCCGGCGTCCATGGTGCCGACGCAATTGCCATCGGGGCAGGGAACTCGCTCGTCGTCCAATCTCAGAACCGATGCACGGCCAGGCCCGACTGGGGCGGGTCCACCTGGCGGTTGTAGCGGAAGCCAACCACGACGGAGCTGTCCCCGATCCAGAGGTGGCGGTTGTAGAACCCAAAAGACCCCACATAGGGCTGCGAGTGACCGGCCAGGGTCAGAAGATCCCAGTTTCCGTTCTCGGAACGTCGAGCCAGGATCAAGTCGTGGCGGGTCGAGTCCATGTACGCGATCCGCGGGCCGGTCGGCGTGATGACCAACGCGCTGTCGTCTCCGACGAGCCCGACGGTCACCCCCTCCTGTGTGACGCGCACACCATCGTCCACGATCTGGTTGACGCCCTCCCCGAGCTTGATGTAGCGCAGGTCGTCCCTCACGGCGTCGACGTACGAGATGTGCACATCTCCGGCCGCGTCGATGGCCACGTCGCAGAACTGTCCGGCGTCTCCGGTGTCCACGCCCTCCGCGTCGCGTCCAGCGAGAATCACAGGCGCGGACCAGCCTTCCGGCGTCTGCTGGATGAACCGAAGGTCGCTCCCGATCGTGTCGTAGTAGGCAATGACAGCCAAACCGTCCGCGTTCCGGGCCACGCGCGCGAACGCGCCGACGCCGGAGGGCAGGCCCTGGGGTCCGCGCGTGGGGGCGACATCGGCGCAGACGCCCTCAAAGCAAGCCTGCTCGGTGGTGCATGCGCCGTCGCAGCGGGCGGCGCCCTGGGTACGCTCACACGCGTTGGTGTCGGCGCGACACTTCATGCCGGAGCCGCAGCCGCCGCCGCACCACAGCTCGTACTCCTTGCCGTCAAGGTCGACGCTCGTCCAGTCCTCGGCCGAACCGGGCGTCGCCGAGGTCGCTTGTGCCCAGCGCAACACACCGGTCGCAACCGGCGTGGTGGGGTCCTCGGCAGGCACGGTCGGGGCCATATGCGCGACCGTTGGGATACCGTCAGCTGTGAGGGTCAGGCTGTTCCAGTGGCCGGGGTTCCCCGCGGTGTCCACGGTGTGAACGCTCCAGGTCCACGCGCCGGCGGCCCCTGCCCCATAGGCGTATTTGAGCGCCTCGTTCGTGTCGTCTCGATAGACGACGTGCACATTCCCCTCCGCATCCGCGTCCAGAGACGCAAAGCGACCGACGTTGTCACCACCGGCCTTGATGCCACCCCTTGGGCCGTCGATCTGCCCAATGACGGGCGCGTCCGTGGGGACGCCATCCACAAAGGTCCAGGTCCACACGTCCTCGGCGCCAAGCGTTCCGACCATCAGGTCGCCGTAGGTGTCGTTGTACGCCGCGGCGACGATGGTCTCGCCCACCATGGTCACGTCCACGTAGCGGCCGATCTGTCCCTCTGCCAGCGGCGGCAATGCCACGCAGGTGCATTCCGAGCCGGTGACTTCACAGGTGTCTGAGTTTCCGCTCCCGCGACTGACCTCCTCCGTTGTGAATCCAGGATCGCAGGCTGTGGCTGCACACGGGTCCGGCAGGACCTGGCAGGCGTTCTCCGACGCGCAGCAGAAGGCCCCGTCGTCGCAACCTTCCACGCAAGGCGCCTCGCACTCGCACGCGCCCTCGTTGCAGATTCCCCGCGTCGGCGAGCAGTTCATCTCCGCGCAGTCGTCGTCCGCCTCGCAGGAGTCGTCCACGCACTCGCTCACGCCGCCGGACTCCACGCAGACCTGGCCATCGGGACAATCGCTGTCCCCACCGCAGCCCCCGCGCGACTCGCAGGCACCCTCGATGCAGGCCTCCCCGTCCGGGCAGTCACTGTTGGACTCACAGCCGGGCAGAGTCTGCTGGGATGCGCCGCCCTTGGCGTCGTCGGAGCAGCCGGACGCCACCAGCGCGAGGCCGAGCAGGAGCAACCACCAGCGCGGCATCCGCTGGGTCTGAGGCCCCGCGTCGCGCTGACCGCGGACAAACCGCAGGCCGAGCAACCCGACAAGCCCCACGAGCAGGAGCCAGATGCTTCCCCGTGTGGGCGTCCCGCCCGGCGCGGAGCACTCGCACCCGCTGCCATTGCTGTCCCGCTCCACTGTCCCGTGAACCGGGAAGGTCCGCTGCACCAGGGCCTGCCGTCCGCCAAGATCCCGAACGCGAACCTCAAGCCGGCCGTCCCAGTCCGGACCGACCGATGCGACATCCACAACGTTCTGCGACGACCACGGACTCCAGACACCGTCGCTGGCACGCCATGCGTAGCTGAGGTCGCCGTGTTTGCTGACCACGTCGGCCCCCAGGAACCGCAGCTGTCCGCCCGCCAACTCAACCTCGAGCGTAGGCCTGTCAAAGTCGACGTCGAACTCGACGCGGACGGGCGTGGTGTCCATCGTCTTGCTCATCCCCGCAAAGCGCGCGCGCACCTCCAGGGTGTGCCGCCCCTGGAGGAGCAGGATGGGATCATTGATCTCAATGCGCGGGCTGTGCCTCCACGCGGTCCAGAATCCCGAGTCGAGTCGGTAGCTGTACTGCGCCTCGCCCGCGGGCGTCGGGTCGCCCCACAGCGTGGCGCGGGCCTCGAACGTCGCCACGGGCCGGTTCTCCATGAGCTCGTGGATACGAGCGGTCTCCGCGGCGCCGGTGCGCGGAACCAGAAGTTCCTCAGCCGGCAACCTCAGGTCCACCAGGAAAGCCTCCGTGTTCAGCCGCGGTGCGGGCGCGTTCATCATGTCGGAGTCCGCGAGGGCAAGCCGCGCGAACAAGCCGATCATCGTCTTGTTCTCAATACCGCGAAGACCGCCCTCGCCGAGGTCCAGCTTGAAGCCGCTGAACTCCGGAATCGCGATGGGGTTGCCCAGCGAATCGCCCAGGAGGGGCAGCGCGATGTTGACCAGCGACGGGAGCAGCCCCTCGAGGAACGCCGGGTCCTCGGTCAGCAGCTCGGAGTTCTTTACCTCCACCCGCGCAAACGCAGCGGAGAGGTCGCCGATGACGGGAATGATGCCCTCCTCGGTCACGTCGAGCCCAATCGGAATCACGAGGTCCGCGTTGATGGAGAAGACCCGCACGAACCGCTCGTTGAAGAACGCGTAGAAGTGAATGTCGAGGTTGTTCCAGTTCAGCGTCAGGAGGGGATCGATGATGTCACCCGTCTCCGGGTCGATCGTGCCAGCACCAATGTCCGCCGTGGGGGGCTGCTGCGGCGCCAGCTGCAGGAACAGCGGCTTGTTCTCCTGGCCGGTCAGCTGCTTCAAACTCGGCAGCAACGTGCCAAAGGTGCTCGTGGAGATCAGGTCCACCGTGTCGGTCCCGATGGTCAGACACAGGGTCCCCGATTGGTAGATGCCCCACAGCGCCTCGTTGACGAAGTACTCGTGAATGCCGATTCCGATGTGGAAGGGCTCGCCGTCCGGGTCCAGGTTTCCGCGAAGCACCTGGCTGACCGGCGCCTCCTGCTCGATCGGCGGCGGGAACGCCGGTACACAATCCGACTTGTCGCCGTAGGTGCCGCCGCGCATACCCAGAGACAGGCCCTCGCTCTCCACGTCCGCGTACCCAAACGCTTTGACCTGGTACGCGAGCTGCGCCTCGAGCCCCGGCGTGATTCCGGCGAGCAACGCCCCCATGTCCACCAGGCCTTCCAAGCCCAGTGGCGCGGGCGCACAGCGGCCGGTGTCGGTGTTGAAACAGATGTTGAGGTCCGGATCGCTGGACGACTCCGCGCACTGTGAGCCATTGGGGCAGTCGCCGTCGGTCTCGCATTGCACGCACAAGAGCGGCTCGGTGAATCCGGTGATTGCGCCCACGAGTGGGTCGGCGACCGCACCGAAGATGAGGTCACGAACAAAGCCAAGCTCGGTCACAAAGTCGATCCCCTCGCAGATGAAGATGTCGAGGAAGCTCTGACCGTCGATGTCGATGTCCAACCGGCTGAAGTCGATCTCAATGCTGTCCGGGTCCAGATCCACCGTCACATTCTCGCTGACCGGGTCCACGAGGAAGGTCGCCTCGACCGTCGCCGGGATTCCGTTGTTGTCCACGGTCCCCAACTTGACCAGGCATGCGGACAGCAGATCGACCTCCAGATAGTCCTCTTCGTGAAGCAGACCGCCGATGGTGATCGCGGCGCGGATCTTGTTCGGCTCGACGGTGTCGATCTGCACGTCCGTGAGCTCCGCGCTGATCTCGCAGCCGGTCTCCCCGGTGGAAGGACAGGTCCGTGCGTAGCAGAGGTTGGGGTTGCTTCCCTGCGGCAGGCAGAACGTCAGGCCTCCGGGGACGAGCTGGCCGACCAACGGCGCGGCATTCTCCTCGAGAAAGTCGAACGCATGGTCCGCGACGCGGACCTGGGCGCCATTTCGAACGGCCGGGGCCTGATCCGGGTAAGGAGTCGAGGCGCAGCCTCCGCCGCCACACCCACTGTCGCAACCGCCCCCGCCGCACCCATCGCCGCTGCAGGCGACGACGGTCAGAAGAAGGCCCAGCGCCCAAAAGCGACTCTTGGCCCGCTCCATGACCGGATCTGCAGCACGTTCCATCGATCTCATAGGTCTCTCCCGAAGGTGCCCGTCCGGCGGGTGGCCCAAGTCAGCGCAAGCCACCGCCGAATGACGATGGAGTCCCCTGCGCCTCAACCCAATTGGACGAGTTTTCGCGCACACAGCAACGCACACACGAGGTGGGGAGTCAACCCCGTCGGGCGCGGGCCGGAGCCGTCGCTGACCGCGGTGCCGGTGGGCGGGGTCAGAACGCCGCGCTCGGCCGTTTTGCCAGCTCCAACCAGAATGAGGTGATGCCGTTGATGACCGTCACAAAGCTGTTGAAATCGACAGGCTTGGTCACGTAGGCGTTGGCCTGGAGGTCGTACGCCTGGTTGATGTCGGCGGGCGACGCCGACGTGCTCAACACGATCACCGGAATCGAGCGCAGAGTCGGGCTCGCCTTCATATGGCCGAGCACCTCCAACCCCGACAGTTTGGGAATGTTCAGGTCAAGGAGCACGAGCTCGGGCCACATGGGTGGGCCGTTGCCGTCGGGCCCCTCCAAAAACTCCACCGCGGCTGCACCGTCATTCACGACGTGCAGGTCCACGCTGTGGTTCGACGCGCGAAGGATGCCCTGGCGCGTCAGTTCGACGTCGCCGGGGTTGTCCTCGACCAGCAGAACCACCGAGGACGCCAGCATCACACCGCTACCTCGCTTCCCTCGGGCGGGCGCTTGGGAAGGGTGAAGTGGAAGGTGGAGCCCTCTCCGGGCGAGGTGTCCACCCAAATCCGACCCGTGTGTCGCTGCACGATGCGCTCACAAATGGCCAGTCCGATTCCAGTCCCCGGGTAGGTCACCCGCGACTCGAGCCGCTTGAACAGCCCAAAGACCTTCTCCGCGTATTTCGGGTCAAACCCAATGCCGTTGTCGGTCACTTTGACGTGCCAGTGCGCCCCGGCAGACTCGACCTCCACCTGAATGCGGGGGGCGGTCTCCGGCCCCGTGAACTTCATCGCGTTGGACAGGAGGTTCTGGAGCAGCTGACGCACCTGCGCGTAGTCCCCGTACGCGGCGGGGAGGTCCGACGCCTGTACGATCGCCCCGGTCTCGGCCACCCTCGACGCCAGGTCGCGCATGGCGGACTCCACACAGTCCTGAAGTGAGAATGGCGCAAACGGCCGGCCGCGGGTCCCCACGCGGGAGAAGTCCAGCAGATCGTGGATGAGCACCTGCATGCGCTGCGCCCCTTCCACAGCGAACGCCAGCCATTCCTGCCCCTGGTCATCGAGCTTGTCTCCGTAGACCTCGGACAGCAGCTGGCAGAAACTCGCCACCATCCGCAGCGGCTCCTGGAGATCGTGGGAGGCGACGTACGCAAACTGCTGGAGGTCACGGTTGCTGCGCTGAAGCGCCTCGGCCTTGCGCTCCAGCTCCTCTTCGGCCGCCTTGAGATCGCGGATGTCGTGGGCCACCACGGAGAAGGCCGACACCTCGCCGTCGTGCCCCCGGTGCGCCTGCACCACCGCCACGGTCGGCATGGATACAGCACCCAGCCCGCGCCAGACGAGCTCGCCGCGCCATGCACCGTGTTCGACGGCGTGTGGAAGCACCACCTCCTGCATCAAGCGGGCACCGTCATGAAAGTGATAGCCAGCGATGCTCGTGGGCAGCTCGTGGTCCGTGTGCAGCGACCGCGCGGTGCCATTGACGTACTCGACCGACCCATCGGCTCGGGCCAGGCCCACAATGGCGGGGGTCAGCTCCAGAATCTCAAACAGACGCTGCCGCTCTTCCTCCGCGTGCAGCCGCTCTGTAATGTCCTCACTGATTCCAAGGAGGTATTCCGGGACGCCCTGCTCGCTGAGGATCGGCACCTTCTTGGTGTGCAACCAACGAGGGCCCGTTGGGGTGTCGATCGGCTCCTTCGGGATGTCCAGGATCTTCCCGCTCCGGAGCACCTCGCGGTCCTTGGACGTGAAGAAATCGGCCTCGGATGCTGGAAAGAAGTCGTAGTCGTTCTTGCCCTGGAGGTCTGCGGTCCGGACGCCAATCAACGCTTCGCCAGCCCGGTTGAACCGCACAAATCGAAGCTCCTTGGCTTCCTTGACGAACACCATGTCGGGGATGTTGTCGATCACCGCGCTCAGGAAGCGTCGGGCGTCCTCGAGCTCCGCGTTGGCGGCTGCAAGGGCGCGCGTCTGCGTGAGGTCCTCCATGCAGACGACGCCAAACCTGCGCCCCTCTTTTTCGGGCAGCAGTGTCAGGCTGAGACGAACGAAGCGGCGTCCGCCTTTCAACGTCCCGTGCACCGCCTCGGTGACGAAGGTCTCCGCGCCACCAGCCAGCGCGACGAGTTCCTCAGTGAACGCGCCAAAACTCTCGGGGAGAAAGACGTTGTCGAGGCCCCCACGCAGCTGGTCGACGGTCTCGGCCTCCATCAGCCGCAGGCCGGCGTCATTGACGGCCACTACCTCGGTGACAGAGGCCAGTTCGACCGCAGTCTCCGGGTGCTCACGGAAGTACGCGGCAAAGTCGGTAACGCCACCCTGACGGAGTTCGTCGAGCCGGCGCAGCACTTCGGTGCAGTCCTCAAGCCAGAATGACACCGGGGCATTCTGGAAGAAGGCTTCCATCCCCGCCCAATCAGCGCTCACAAACCCTCTGGGTATCTAAGTAGCCCTGTTGTACACCCGCCGGCGCCGGGCTTCAATCTCTTCCAAAACGCGGCGTTCGCGCCAGGATCTGGGGACTCACATCAATGAGGTGTGCCACGTATTGGTCAGCGCTGAGCCGAGACGCGATGGCACCGTCCACGATCTGCTCCGTGAGCCAGTCGACGACCTCACCCACCAGCGGACCCGGCCGAAGTTGCAGCTCCTTCATCAACACGCCGCCCAGGCCACGCGGAAGCTCAGGGATCAGTTGCCCGTCGGCATCGAGCTTGGAGATTCGCTCCCGCAACGCTTCGAGACCCGCTTTTCGGTCCGTCTCCAGGGCCGCGCCCAGGTCAATGACCGTGCGCCAATTGTCACCCAGGTCCCTGACAAAACGCCTCACGTCGGCGTCGGTCCAGGAGGGCTGGTAGTCCAGGGCCCGCTGCTGCTGGCTCAGCACGTGCTCCACCGCTTCGCCGGTCGCGTTGTCAAAGTGGAAACGTCGGCTCACCCCCTTGAACAGAAGACTGGCCATGACCGCGTGGTTGTGGAAAGGCGGGTGACTCGCCGCCGTCCAGGGACGACCGGTATCCGCGAACAATGCGGCCCATGACAGGACCTTGTCGCTGCCCGCGCGCTGGGTGCGCTCCCGCGTCTCGTCCCAAAACGAGGCGCCCGTCGCTTCCGAGAAACGGGCCAACTCGACCAGCTCTGGCAAGATGATCCCGAGCGCCCCCGTCTCCAGTAAGAAAGTCAGCGCAGCCGGCGCCGCCGGGCCGCAGACGAGCTTGCTCATCTCCTGCAGCCAGCGCTGACGGGCGATGTCGAGCAGCCAATTGGCGCGCTCCGTGGCCGCTACTCGCAGCTCCGGGTGAGGCTCAAAGCCAAGTTTGGCCATGAAACGCGCGATCCGAAGGATGCGCAGTGGGTCCTCCGCCAGCCGCTCGCGGGGGTCCCCGACCGCGCGCAAGACCCTCGCCTGAATGTCCGCCAGTCCATTGTACGGATCGACGTAGCCGCCGTGGGCGTTCATGGCGATGGAGTTGATGGAAAAGTCGCGGCGCCAGAGGTCCTCGTCAATGGACGTACCAAAACTGACCACCGGATGCCGCGAACCCCGCCGGTAGTTCTCGGCGCTGCGGTACGTGGTGATCTGAACGTCCTTCGGGTACCCCTCGTCACGCGGCCCTCGCAGCGTGGCGCCGACGGTGCCGAAGTCCATCCCAACGTCATACGTGCTCAGGCGAATCTTGCGCAGGAGCCCGAGGGTCACGCGCGGCAGAGCGCTGGTCGCGAAGTCGAGGTCGTCCAGCTGCTCGTACGTCTTCCCCATGGCGAGGTCGCGCACTGCGCCGCCCACGAGGAACAGCTCCTCACCGGCGGCGTCGAAAGCGTCGAACAGACGTTTCACATGCCATCCACGAAGGTCAGCCACTCGGGGTGGTCCTCGGCGCTGCCGCGGACCACGTCGAAGTAGCGTTCCTGGAGCGCCTTGGTGACCGGACCGGGCCGCCCCTCGCCGATTACGCGCGTGTCGATCTCCCGCACAGGGGTGACCTCCGCGGCGGTGCCGGTGAAGAAGATCTCGTCCGCGATGTACATGTCATCGCGTGTAAAGCTGTGCTCCATCACCTCAAAACCCATCTCGCGCAGGAGCGTCAGAGACGTGTCGCGCGTGATGCCGGCGAGGATCGGACTGGACAGGGACGGCGTGTACACGCGGTTGCCCTTGACCATGAAGATGTTCTCGCCGCTGGCCTCAGCGACATACCCCTGCGGACCGAGCAGAATGGCCTCGTGGTACCCGCTGCGCACAGCCTCGCGCTTTGCCATGATCGAGATGATGTATTGGCCGATGAGCTTGCCGCGCGCAAAACTGCTGTTCACACCGGCCCTCTGAAGGCTCGACACCTGGGCGCGAATTCCGTTGTTGAGCCCCTCGTCGCCCAGGTAGGCGCCCCACTTCCAGGTGATGATCGCCGTGCGAATCGGGTTGTCGATGGCGTAGAGCCCCATGGCCCCGTCGCCGACGAAGATCAGCGGTCGCAGGTAGCAGGATTCCAGCTTGTTGGCACGGACCGTCTCCACGCAGGCGTCCACGAGCTCCGCGACGGAGTACCGAGAGGTCAGGGTGACGATCCGGCAGGAATGGACGAGCCGCTCGATGTGGTCCTGCAAGCGGAAGATTGCGCTGCGACCGTCGGCCCGCTGGTAGCAGCGAATGCCCTCGAACGCGCCAAGTCCGTAGTGCAGCGTGTGGGTGAGCACGTGGACGTTGGCGCTGTCCCACGGCACCAACTCGCCGTCGAACCAAATGAAATCCGCCTTGTCGACCATGCACCTACCTCCAATTCAGTCCTCAGACCCGGGACCACGGGCGCACCTACACCATATCGCACCACGTGCCGTCAATGTTCCGAGGGGGCAACGGGAGTGGTGGGCCTAACCTTCCCTGCGCGAGCGCGCGCAAGGATCAGACCACGGTCTCGTACGACGGCTCCATGGGGCGGAACGCGAGGACTCCGAGACACAAGAGAGCATAGAAGAGCCGGTAGGCGCCGTCTGCCCCGCCGGTCACTGTCACGATGCTCGCCAGAGTCCGGCGACCGTCGAGCAGACCGAGCCAGTCGAGTTCCTGCTCAGTGAGGTCCAGCGCGGTCAGATCGCGCCGCGCCACGAGCAGAGCCGGTGTCTGGTTCATATGGGGCGCAAGGTCGATGCTGATCCGATCGCTCGGATACGCCCGACGGACACCGTCGTATACGAGCGCTATTGGGCCCGTAACGGGTTGCATACGGACATCCTGCGCCGTCGATCCATCCCGGAAACGATACAGACCCTGGTTCCAGGCAAACACGTCAAAGAGTTTGGTCTCAAACTGTCGGCGCAACGCGGGCTCGACGTCCTCCGGTGCCAGTGCGCCCATTTCGACGAGGATCTCGCCCTGGAGCCTGCCTTCGCTCTTGAGGCGCGTCACAGACTGCTCGCATTGCTGCTCCGTGATGCGCCCCTCGCGAACGAGTATCCGGCCCAGGCACTCGTAGAGAAGGTTGGACTTGACCGCACACGGGATGCCGTCCATCGCGAAGACAATCTTCTTGACCTGGTCGCGCCGCAGCAGCAGCGAGCCAGTCCATCCGCCGCGCGCCACGTGCGCCAGCAGCGACGGAAACGGCGTCACATCGAGCGTCCCCTGAAGCGGGGCTCGCCGAGGGTCCAGGATCGCCGGAACCGAGAGCCCTTCCAGGTCTGGATTCCTCGGACTCAGGGTCCAACCGTTGCCGGCGCCCATCTCACCCGTGTCCCAGTCGGACGCCGGCGAGACCGGGATCGTTCCGGACGCGCGCTCCCAGCCTGAGCGGGCCAGGCCGTTTCCGTGTCCCGGCGCGACCAACGAGGGGGTCGTGGCGTGCCGCGAAGGCGGTTGCATGGCCGCCAGCCTCCGCTCGGCCTCTTCTCGGGGCAGGACCGTGGTGTGCTCACCCCACTCGTCGTCGACGGGCTCCGAGGGAGTCTCTGCCATGAAATCGGGCTGCGCGTCGTCCGCCGACGCGGTGGGGTCCCATCCGCGCGCTTCCTCGACGGACCCGCCCGACAGAGCGCTGACGTCCATGGGCCCGACATAGGTGCTCGCCTGCGGCTCCAGTGGCGAGACGAACTCGCCGGCCTGAGGGACCGACCGCGGCGTGGCCGCGTCCCACGCGTTGGCGGTGACGGGGTTTCGCCGCAAGATGTCGTCCAGCTGGCTCAGCGGGTCTGACCCAAGGCCCTCCACCGCGCTGACGACCGTGCGCTCGGGCTCCAGCTCCTCGGCGCGGGCCCAGTCGGGAGGCGCGGGGTACTCGGAACCGAACACCTGGCGCAGCACTTCCACCAGGGCCGTGACTCCGATGGGTTTGGCGAGGATGCCGCGCATGGGGTAGCGGCTGGTCAACAGGCGGGCGTTGGCGGAACCCTGGTAGACCGCGGACATGCCAACGACCGGAAGCTCCTGCACCAGGTCTCCGCTGGAAGCAAAGAGCTCAAATCCACAGCCGTCGGGCAGAAACAGGTCAAGGAGCAGCGCCTCCGCCGCCTTGTTGCGCAGAAAGCGACGCGCCGAGCCCAGGCTCGATTCGCAGTACACCTCGAAGCCCTCGGCCTCAAGAATGTCACGGCAACGTCGCTGTACAGCGACGTCGTCGTCGACGACGAGTACCCGTTTCACGCGCTCGCTCCCTGAAGCTGGTCACGCACCCTGTCCCAAGCGGCGTCCGTTATAGCCCCGCGCGCACGCGGCGCGCAAGCGGGTCGGACGCTCACGGGTCATCCTCGGATCCCGGCACAGTTGCAGACACGGTCTGCGTCGCGAGCACCCGGTCCGCTCGCGACGCAGCCAGCCGAAGGGCCTCGGCGAGCGCGTCGCCACTGACCGGCGAACGATGCAGTCGCTCCGGTCGAACCCGGCGGGTCTGGTCCGTGCGGGTCGTCTCCCAACCGGGGGGTGGGGTTCTGCGCAGCCCGCGCCTGCGGTCCACCGCCCGGCGCTCCTCGGACACCGGCGTCGCCCCCTCGCGCCGGTCGGCAGCCGTGCGCCGCTCTCCGGCCACGGCCAGGCGCTGTGCCTGGTTGTCGATCTTGCCGGGGGCAGAGGCGGCCGGCAGCGCGCCCTCCCCGTCGTCCTCCTCCCGCGGCTCGTCCGCGTCCGGTGTCGCGCCGGCTGCCGCGACTGCTGTTGCACCGTCCGCGGTGTCAGTCGCCGTGCCGTCAGCCCCGTCCGCTGCGGTGTCAGCGGCTGCGTCGTCAGCCGCATCCTCTGCGGTGGTAGCTGCTGTTTCGTCGGCCACGTCCCCTGCGGTGGCAGCCGCTGTTTCGTCGGCCACGTCCCCTGCGGTGGCAGCTGCTGTTTCGTCGGCCACGTCCCCTGCGGTGGCAGCTGCTGTTTCGTCGGCCATCTCCCCTGCGGTGGTGGCAATAGCTGCGGCTTCGGCCACGTCCGCTGCCCTGTCCTCGACGGCCTCCACAAACAGGTCCTCGAGCGCGCCGTCCGCGTCACCCTCCTCCCACCCGGCGCGCGGGCCGCCGCCGGTGTCGTGCGCCATCGCCAGGTAGGCCGCGAGGCCTTCCCCGGCAACCATCTCCTCCTCCTCCTCGGCCTCCTCGACCACGGCCGATTGTTGCCAGAGGCTTGGCGGCGCCGGGATCTTGCTACGCACCGCCGACGGCGGCGGGGGTACCCAGGGGACCGAGACGACGGGCTGCCGCTCCAGCTCCAGCTCCGCGCGAGAGACGGCCTCCACCGCGTCATGATCCAGCGGCACGCCGGCGATGTCGGCGACCCACGCGGCGACGTGCGGAAAGACGTGCTGGTAGGCGTCCTCGCCGATCAGCAGGTCTCCGTGGCCGTAGGTCGGCGAGTCGGACCCGTCACCGCCGAGCACAATCCAGGCCTTGCGCTCGCTGCTGGCCCGCTCCACTGCCAGCCGGGCCGAGCGAGGCGGCGCTACATTGTCGTCCGCGCCGGCGACGCACAGCAGAGGCACCTGAATGCGGGAGAGGCCGGCGGTGAAATTTCGTTCGTCCTCCGCCGCGACGACATCCCCGCCGGAGGTCTGCATCCGCGCCAGCTGCCGGGTCAACGCCATGGGCATGTCGCTGATCAGATTGACCATGGCGCGGCGCACCGTGTCGGGCGCGAGGTTCACCTGCCGTATGGCCACCGGGTCCAGCGGCAGCCGGAAATAGAACGGCGCCAGAATCTGCGACGGCACACTCAGGGGGAGCTCGCGCAACCACCCGAGCGCCCAGGAGAGGGTGCACAAGAAGTGGGCAAACGGCGTCAATTGCAGCCGTGCCGGGCTGCCGATGGCTGTGATGGACTTGAGCAGAGACTGGCCAGGGCCCTGGGCAAAAGCGAGCGCGATCATGCCGCCCATGCTGTGCCCCACCCAATGCACGCCGTCAGCGCCGGTGTGCTCGAGCACGTGCCGGATGGCCGCGGGCATGTCCAGGTCTACAAAATCCTCAAACAGCACCTCGCCACGCCGCCGGCCTCGGGGAGGCGTCCGGGTCGCGTCCGCACACCCGCGCAGCTCGATGACCCAGGTGTCGAACCCGAGGCGGTTCAGGTAGCGCGCCAACGACGCCCGAGGGTGGAAGTCCACGTTGAACCGGTTCGCGCAATACCCGTGCGAGATGATCACAGGATTTGCAGCGAACGCGCCGTCCGCGCGGCCGCGGTAGCGGTAGAGGCGAGTCTCCCACCCGTCGTCGCAGACGAGCCGATGGATCTCGTCCTCCGCTGTCTCCATCCGGTAGAACCGGACCCAGAAGGCCCGGTGCATCACCACGAAGAAGAGCACCGCGAAGACGAAGAGCAGCAGGTAACCGATGGTCAGGAGCGCATCCACGCTCTTGTTCTACTCGATGAAGACCAGCAACGAATAGTCGCCGCCGCGGTTACCGAACAAACTGACCTTCAAGAAGTAGGTGCCAGCCTCCTCCGCGGCGAAGGTGCCGATGTTGGAGAAGGCGCCGTCGCCGCCGTCGTCGTCGTAACGCAGCCGCACCGCATCGGGTGCCGGCCCGAGCAGCTCCAGGATGGTGTCGACGCTGGCCTGGCTGCGGCCAAACGTCGTGACCGCCGTCAGGGTCTGGCCCACCTCCAGCGTCACCGGGAACCAGTCCTCGTCGCCTTCTTCGAGCAATCCATGGACTCTGGACGACGCAGCGACGCTGTCCGCAGACTCGACGTCGTCGTTGGGTTCTACCTCGTCGCGTTCCTCGAGCTCGTCGAGCGCGTAGACCTGCGCGTCAAAGGTGAAGCCGTAGTTGTCTCCACCTCCGGCGACGAGATCGCGGACCACGATGATGTAGTCCGCCGCCTGGCCTGCAGACAGCACAAGCTGGCCGTTGGCACCCACGCCCGTCTGGAAACCGCCGACCTGAAGCCATCCGATCTGCGGGGCGAGCAGGGAGCCCTCAGCCGGCGTCACCGTCGCCGAGAACACGTCGTTCGCATTGAGACTCACACGGTAGAACCTGGAAATGCCGG
>CALBXO010000066.1 GCA_937890335.1 uncultured Pseudomonadota bacterium
CCGAATTGCTCGAACCAGATCACGAACGTGCACCCCAGCTTCCAGCGGGAGCAGCCCCAGCCGCGGCGCCCCCGAATGACCTCACCTTCTCGACACGCCGGGCACCGCGCAGGTCGGTGTACCGCCGGCGGGCCGGGCGCGTCGTCCTTTGCGTCAAAGCAGAAAGCCACCCTGCCCTCCTCATCGAGGGTCAACGCCGCCTGGAACTGATTGCCCTTTTTGTTCCGAAACCCTTTGAGCATCTGTGAGCGACGGCCCGACAGCAGCAGTTTGACGAGGCCAGCACTGACCGACCGCTTCGCCACTTTTTTGAAGATTACGAACGTGCAGTCGCGACCGTTCTCGCACACATAGGCGCGTGGCGATTCGCGCACCGGCGTGCGGCAGATCGGGCAGATGCCAAGCTCGTCTCCGACGCTGCTGGTGAGGTCTTCCGGAGGCGCAGCTGCGAGCGTCGCCGCGACCACATCGGCGGTGAACGCGCGCACGTCTGCCATAAACGGAGCTCGGGCGTCGCGGCCGCCGGCGATGGCAGCCAGGCGAGCCTCCCAGCGAGCGGTCAGCTCTGCGCTCTTGAGTACTGCGACCGGAAGCGCACCGATCAGCGCTTTGCCCTCGGGCGTGGGCACAACGGCCTTGGCCTGTCGCCGCACATACTCCCGCTTGATCAGCGTCTCGATGATCGACGCGCGCGTGGCCGGGGTCCCAAGTCCGGACTCCTTCATGGCCCGCCTGAGCTCATCGTCCTCAATGCCACCGCCGGCGCGCTCCATGGCCCGCAGCAGCGTCCCCTCCGTGAACCGCGGCGGCGGTTCCGTGCTGGACTCTTGCACGCGCAACCCTCCGACGCGCGCGGGCTCCCCGTCCAGCACCTCAGGCAGGTCCACGTCGCCGCGCTGCCTGAATGGCGGGTCGATGGCGTGCCAGCCAGCGTCCAACTGCACGCGCCCGCGCGCTACGAAGCCGTGTTCGTCCACCGCCGTACGGACCACCGTGAGAGCGAACACGGCCGGTGGGAAGAAGACACAGAGGAACCTCCGCGCCACGAGATCGAACACCCGCCGGGCGTTTGCCGACAGGGCGGCAAGATCCGGCCGTCGCCCCGTGGGAATGATCGCGTGGTGGTCACCGACCTCCGCGTTGTCTACGACGCGCTTGGTAATCGGCAACGTGCCCGCCAGCAACGTGGCGCAGGCCGACGCGTACGGCCCGACAGCGATGCCCTGAAGCACGCTCGGAAGCGACGCGACCATGTCCGTCGTCAGGTGATTTGAGTCCGTGCGCGGGTACGTGAGCAGCTTGTGCCGCTCGTACAGCTCCTGCGCCACCGACAACGTCGCCGCAGCAGACAGCCCAAACCGTTTGTTCGCCTCCCGCTGAAGGCTCGTGAGGTCATACAGCAGCGGATGGCGCTCCTGCCGCTTCTTCTTCTCGAGCGCAACCACCTGCCCAGTCTTGCCGCGCACCGCGTCCACCACCACCTGTGCATCCTCGACCGAGGACAGGCGCACCCCGTCTTCACGCTGCCGTCTGGGGTCGGCGTTGTCGCCTGTCGGCGGGGACTTCGGCCTCGGCCAGGGCCCGTCGTAGACGGACTCAAAGTTGCCATGCTGGACGTGAAAGCGCGCGAAGACCTTCCAGAACGGCTCCGGCTTGAACCGCTCGATGGCATCCTCGCGCTCCACGAGCATCGCCAGCGTCGGCGTTTGCACGCGCCCCACGCTCATCAGCCGCCGCTGCGCGCCGCCACGCCGCGCCAGGAGCGTCAGCGCCCGCGTTGCGTTGAGGCCCACCAGCCAGTCCGCCTCGGATCGGCTGCGCGCCGCGTCTCCAAGTGCGTCGTAGTCCGCCCCTGGCCGCAGCGACGCCAGCGCCGCGCGCACAGCCTGATCGGTCAGGGACGCCAGCCACATGCGCAGGGTTGGCTTGCGGCAGCCGGCCAGCTCGTACACGTAGCGAAAGATGAGCTCGCCCTCGCGCCCAGCGTCGCACGCGTTGATGACCTCCGTCACTTCCGACGACCGCAGCAGCTTGCGCAGCTGCGACCAGTGTTTGCGCCGCGGGGCCAGGGGCCGTAGCGAAAACACCTCCGGCAACATCGGCAGCCCCTGCTCGCGCCACGTCTTCCACGCCGGGTCGTACTCGGCGGGCTCGCACAGCTCCACCATGTGCCCAATGCACCACGTCACCCAGATCTGTTCACTCTTGTAGACGGCGTCTCCGGCCTTGCGCGCGCCGATGACACGGGCAAGGTCGCGGGCGACGGACGGTTTCTCGGCGACGAGCAGACGAGGCACAGGACTCTCCTTGAGGCTCCGCGGCTGAACGGATGCCCAGCAAAACTAGCACAGCGGAAGCAGGTGTCAAGTGTTCAGTTGTGGCAAGTCCTGGGCCGATGCGGCAATGTCACGGCCAACCCGGGATGTCCATGAAAGACCTGCGCGACCGACACGACAAACTCCAACGACACTACGGCGCCCGCTTTGCTGGCTATGACCGCGGCACGCGCGACCTCGGTGAGATCGACGTCATCATAGACGAGATGCGCGGGGTGGTGGCAGAGGCGCGCGACCTGGCCCCCACGCCGGAGGCTGCGGAGCTCCTGGAGTCCGCGCAGTCCCGGGTCGCGGCCTGGGAGCGCGAGCGCGAGGCCATCGCCAAGGCCCAGAGCGCTCCCCCGGCGCACCAGCGTGCGATGGCACACGGTCGCCGCGCCAACCGTGTTTTCCACATCTACCGCCGCCATTTCGCCGGCCAGCGCCGCCGCACGCGCGACCTTGGGCTGCTGGCCGATCTCATTGATCAGCTGCGCGAGATCGAGACAGCTCTCACGGGCGCGCTGCAGGATCCGGCCGTGGAGCAGAGCGCCGTCCAGGCGGATCTCGCGACGGTCACGCGCAACATCGAGATGTACGTGCGCGAGAGGGGTGAGATTGTTGGGGCCCGGGCCAGTGAGCCCGACGCCGAGGCCGACTTGCTGGCCGAGCTGGCCAACCTGCAGTTTGACGCGTACCGCATCCATTTCGGCGGGCACAACCGGCTCACGCGCAGGCCGGCGTTGCTGCAGCGAATTCTGGATAATCTAACGACGATTCGTGACCGAATGCGGGATCTTCGCCGCGCTGGCATTGCCGACGAGGCGCACGTGCGCAACATCCGCCTCGTGTCCGAGCAGATCGCCATGTACCAGACCGAAATTGAAGCTGTGGAGAGCGCCCGCGCCGCGGCCACCGTGCTCGAGCGCGTGGATGCCTACGGCCAGGAGCTTGAGCGCATCAGCGCCACGTACCGGGAGAACTTCGCGGGGCAGAACCGCGCCACACGCGATCTAAACCTGATGCGTGACCTGCTGGATCGAGCCCACGAGCTCGAGCGGCAGATGGCGGAAGTCTCCGCCACCACGCAATTGGCTCGCAACGAAGAACACCTGCGGGGCGCGCGCGACCTGCTTACGCTCTATAGTCGAGAATACGACGCCATCAAAAAGGCCAAAGAGGGACAGAACGATGCCGAGACGTGAACCCGCCGCCACCTGCGCGGCGCTGCTCGAGGAAGGTTACATTTACGTGGACGTGCGCACGGTGTCCGAATTTGACGCCGGGCACCCCAACGGGGCGTACAACGTCCCGGCGTTTGTCGCCGGCGCCGGCGGGATGGCACCGAACCCGTCGTTCGTGGACGAGATGAAGGCCAACTTCGAGGCCGACACGAAGATTGTGGTCGGTTGCCGATCGGGCGGGCGTAGCCTCAAAGCCCTGCACCTCCTGGAGGCCGCCGGGTACACCAACATCGTCGACAACGAGGCGGGTTGGTTGGGATCCGGTTCGAGCGAGGGGTGGTCGCCCGCGGGCCTTCCCACCGCGACCCAGGCCGAAGCCGGCCGCGACTATGCGTCGCTGAAGCGGTGAAGCACTACGCCGCCGCGTAGCTTGGGTTCGAACCACGTGCTCTTGGGCGGCATCAAGAGCCCGGCGTCGGCGACGTCAAACAGCTGATCCATTCCGGTCGGGTACATGTGGAACGCAACCGCGGCGCCGCCGTCCACGGCCGCCTGCAACGCCTCCGGGCCGCGGATGCCCCCGACAAACTGCACCCGCGTGTCACGACGCGGGTCGCCGATGCCGAGCAGCGGCCCTAGAATCCGGTCTTGCAGCACCGCCACATCGAGGCACCCGACCGGATCGGCCGGGACCACGCCTGGCCGCGGGGTCAACGTGTGCCACGCGCCTTCCAGGTACATGGAGATGGTGCCACGCTCGCTCGGTGTCGGGCTGCCGGGGGTCACGTCGAACTCGGCCTCGACAGCGGTGCGGAACTGCGCGACTGACCGACCGTGAAGGTCGGCGACGACGCGGTTGTACGCCATCACCTGCAGCTCTGTGTCTGGAAAGATGCCGGCCAGGAACCAGCCGCTGGTGCCGGCGTTCTTTCGGACATCGGCCACCCGGCTGGCAGCGGCGGATCGGTGGTGGCCATCCGCGATGTACAGTGAGTCCACCGCGTCAAAAGCCGTGACCAGGCCGTCGATCTCGTCCGAATCCGTCACGGGGATGAGTGCGTGCTGCACACCATCGTCCGTCGTCACCTGCCAGGCCGGGGCGTGGGTCGCGGCGCGTTGCATCGCACCGCGCACATCGCTGGAACCGGCGCGGAAGGCCAGGAAAACAAGGCCGGGCTGGGCCTCGAGCGCGAGCATATTGTCCACCCGATCCTGCTCCTTGTCGGGACGGGTGAGCTCGTGCCGCTTGATGGTACCCGCGTCGTACTCGGCCACCGAACACAGCGCCATCAACCCGGTCTGCGTCCGGCCGCGCCAGGTCTGCCGGTACAGGTACAACGACGGCGTTTCGTCCTGGACCAGGTGGCCCTCGGCGAGGAAGGCGTCCAGGTTACGGCGCGCGGTGGCGTAGGCCTCCGGGCCGTGAGAGTCGGACCCGACGGGCAGATCCACCTCGGATCGAGTGATGCGCAGGAAGCTCTGCGGGTTGTTGGCAGTGAGCGCGCGGCACTCCTCCTCGCTGACAACGTCGTAGGGAGGCGCGATGACCGCTGCGGCGCGGTCGTTGGCGGGGCGGATGCCCCGGAAGGGTCGTATTTTAGCCATGGGGTGTCATCTCGCACCCCGCGGCATTGTTCAAGACCTGCGTCGCACAAGACCCACGAGCAGCATCACGAGGAGTAGACCCATGCCGCCACCGCCGTTGGGTGCCGCGAGGGCAACTGCACAGCCGCGCCCCGGCGCGCCGGGGCGGCCGGGACGACCGGGCCCGGATGCGCCATCGGCGCTGCCGTCCGCGTCATCCTGGGACTCGCCGTCGGGACCTGCTGCATCATCGTGGCCGTCAGGGGAACCATCCGCGCGCGTGTCGGCGCTGGTGTCATCGGGACCCAGGTCGTCCTCTCCGCCATCGGGACCGGGGACGTCCGGTTGCACGTCGGCCACGTCTCCGGTGTCTGGGCCCGTGTCGGATGCGTCTCCGATGTCCCCGCCATCGTCGGAATCCCCGCCGTCGCCGGTGTCGGGCGTGTCGCGGGCGTCGCCTGCATCAGCGGTGTCACCTGTGTCGTCGGTGTCTCCGGTGTCGCCGCCATCGCCCAGGTCGCCCCCATCGGAGGTGTCGCGGGCATCGCCAGTATCACCCGTGTCGCCGGTGTCGCCGGTGTCGCCGGTGTCCATCCCGAGATCCGGGCCGACGTCCATCCCAAGGTCCATGCCAACGTCCGCGTCGGCGCAGGCCTGCGGGTTTTGGTCTGGGTTGGCCACGTCGGGACAGTTGTCCTCCGCGTCCACCACACCGTCCTCGTCCGAGTCGTCGCAGGCGTCCCCCACGCCGTCATTGTCGCGGTCCGCCTGATCCTCGTTGATCGCGCCGGGACAGTTGTCGTCCGCGTCTACTACGCCGTCCTCGTCACTGTCATCGCACGCGTCGCCGATCCCGTCCTCGTCCAGGTCCCCCTGGTCGCCGTTCATCACAGCAGGACAGTTGTCGTCCGCGTCGACCACGCCGTCGTTGTCGCCGTCGTCGCACGCGTCGCCTACGCCGTTGTCGTCGGCGTCCTGCTGGTCGGGGTTTCCGACGTCCGGGCAGTTGTCGTCCGGGTCGGGGACGCCGTCGTCATCTCCGTCCTCGCAGGCGTCGCCTACGCCGTCCTCGTCGACGTCGCTCTGGTCGGCGTTGTGCAGATCCGGGCAGTTGTCGTCAGCGTCGACGATACCGTCTCCGTCGCCGTCATCGCAGGCGTCGCCGACGCCATTGTCATCGCCATCAATCTGTTCGGCGTTCGGTGTCTCCGGGCAGTTGTCCTCGGCGTCGACCACGCCGTCCTCGTCGGTGTCGTCACAGGCGTCGCCCTCACCGTCGTCGTCAAAGTCTTCCTGGTCGGGGTTGGCGACCTCGACGCAATTGTCCTGTGCGTCCACGACCTGGTCGTCGTCCCTGTCATCACAGGCGTCGCCTTCGCCGTCCTGGTCGCCGTCCTCCTGCGCAGGGTTGTGGGCGTCCGGGCAGTTGTCGTCCACATTGCGG
>CALBXO010000067.1 GCA_937890335.1 uncultured Pseudomonadota bacterium
GGAGCCGTCGAGCCGCCGCGCCAGCTCCGCCGAATACAATACATTCGCCAACTTGGAGACGTTGTATTCGTCCTTGCCCGTCGCCGATGCCGTAGGCTTCTGCACCGCGTCAAAGTCGACCCCCGATGGACGGTAGTGGGCGTTGCTGGCGACGTTCACAATCCGGGCCGGGGTGCCCTCACGCAGCCGTTCGAGCAGCAGCTGGGTGAACAGGAAGTGCCCCAGATGGTTGACGCCAAAGGCCATCTCGAACCCGTCGACGGTGGCGCCCTTGCGCCCCGCCAGACCGGCGTTGTTGATCAACACGTGCAGGGGGCGTCCGGTGTCGAGAAATGCCTGTGCGCTGCGCCGTACGCCGTCCAAAGAACCCAGGTCGAGTGGCAGAAACACGGCGGCTCCGCCGGCAGCCGCGATCTCGTCGAGGACCGGTTGGGTGCGCTCCAGCGACCGGCAGGCGAGCGTGACGTGGCCGCCGGCTTTTGCGAGCTCCAGCGCGGTGACCCGCCCAATCCCAGTGTTTGCACCGGTGACCAGATAATGTTGCACGGTGTGTCCCTTCTCTCTTGGCGATCAGTCGATCTTGCCGCCAACGCAACGGAACCCGTTGTGCGGCTGGCGCACGTCAGAGAACGTGCGGTGACGGAAGCTGGCGCGCAGGTTGTTGGTATTCCGGTCCAGGTACGCGCCACCGCGCGAGACGCGGTATCTCGTGACCGCGCGCTGGACCGGGTCCTTGGCGGGCAGCCGCCCGTACGCGTCGGGCGCGTAGAAGTCTCGCGTCCACTCCCGCACATTGCCACCCATATCGTGGACCGCAAACACCGATACATCGCGCGGTCGTGTGGCCACCGGCTCCGTGTAGTGGGACACACAGGTCCCCGGCCCGGACCAGACGAGGTCGACGCATTTTGGTTCCGTGCCGCTGGGCCAGATTCGGCTCTCCTCGCCGCGCGCCGCATACTCCCACTGGGCTTCCGTCGGAAGGGCGCCGCCGGTCCACGCGCAATAGGCCTGCGCGCCGGGGCTGCCCACGCAGTTCATCGGATGGTCGGTGTCTCGCTTGGACTTCCAGTTGCACGCGCCCCGCTCGCCGGTGTCGCTGGCAAGCGCCGCGTTGCAGGTCCCGGCGTCTACGCACGCCTGCCACTGCGCCACCGTCACCTCAGTCCTGTCGATCCAGAAGTCTCGGGAGATGGTCACGACCCGCAGTGGCATCTCGTGCGCCGGCCCGTCGTCCCTGCCCATGCGGAACGTCCCAGCCGGTACCAGGACCTGCTCAGCGCCGTCTACGGCGCGCAGCCGCTGTCCGCGAGCCTTGACGGTGTCCAGGGGTTTGGCGGCGGCCGGCGGAGCTGTCGGGACTTCAGGGGCGGCCGGGCTCTCCGGGCTCGTATGCGTCGCCCCGTCGGGTCCCGTTAGATCGTCCACAACTTTGGTGACGCCATCGCACGCTGTCAGCGCCAAAACCAGCCACACGGCAGTCCATCGCATCTCTACCCCCGAGTGCCGTGAGGATACCCTGTCCTTGGCTTTTGGCGAATGCCCGTCGGAGGCATAGAGTCGGGCGCGTTGCCCCAGCGCGTGCTTGACGAGGCGTCGGACCGCGGGGAATCGGGGAGGATGGCATGCACGTCATCGTGGTTGGCGGTGGGGTCTTTGGCGCCGCGGGCGCATTGGAGCTCGCCCATCGTGGGCACCGCGTGACCTTGCTGCAGGACGGCGGGGACGAACACCCGCGCGCGGCGTCCACGGACATCAGCAAGCTGGTGCGCATGGACTATGGCGCGGACGAGTTCTACACCGCGCTCATGGAGCGCGCCCTGGAGGGTTGGCATACGTGGAACACGCGGTGGTCAAGCGCGCTCTACCACCACACCGGTGTCACGATCCTGGCCCCGAAAATCGGCGACGGGGGTTACGAGGGCAGCAGCCTCGCGGTCCTCAGAAGGCGTGGTCACCCCGTTCAACGGCTGGAGGCGGCGGAGGTTTCGGCCAGGTTTCCAGCCTGGGCGGCGTCGGGGATGGAGGGATACGTCAATCCCAACGCCGGCTGGGCGCAGAGCGGAAAGGTCACGGCGGCGCTTCATGCCTGGGGCCGCGACGCTGGCGTCGCGCGCGTCGACAGCCGGTATGCGCAGCTGTTGGAGCAGGGGCAGAGGGTGGTCGGAGTGCGGGACGCTGACGGCCACGAACACCGTGGTGATCGGGTTGTGCTCGCCCTGGGCGCGTGGACCGCGCGGGCGTTGCCCGAGATGCATCACCTCATGTGGCCGGTCGCCCAACCTGTGTTCCACTTTCGGCCCATCGAGCCATCGCGCTTTGAGCCGCCCGCGTTCTTGCCGTGGACCGCGGACATCACTTCCACAGGATTCTATGGATTCGCACTACATCCTACCGGCGTTTTGAAGGTGGCCCACCACGGCCGGGGCATCCGCGTGAACCCAGACGACGCCGGCGTGCCCGACGACGCAGCCCTGGACGATTTCCGGGCGTTCTTCCGGAGGGCGCTACCTTCCCTGGCGGACGCGCCCGCTGTGGCGCGGCGCCACTGCCTCTACTGCGATACTTGGGATGGCAACTTCTGGATCGATGAGCACCCGGATCGACCTGGCCTGGTCCTCGCTACCGGCGGGAGCGGGCATGGATTCAAGTTCGCGCCCGTGCTGGGCGAGCTCATCGCGGATGCCACGTCGGGGGTGGACAACCCGGATCGGGATCGGTTTCGCTGGAGGGCGCGCAGCGGTTGGACCACGGAGGACGCGCGGCAGGTTTTTGCCAAGCCGCAGGGCTGACGGCCCGGCCGATCATTGGACCAACCCACTCGGGCGACCCTGTACGCCTTTCCAACCAGCCCGGTATTGCAGCGGCCGCGACCGGCTGATAGATGGGCGGCATGACTGGATTGCACGTCGTTCGGTTCCTCCATCTGGTCGCCGCTGCGACCTGGCTTGGCGGCCTGTTCACGCTGGCCGCATTGGTTGTTGCGCTGCGCAAGGCCGGCGCGCATCGGGGCCTTCTGCAGGCCGCAGCGCGGATGTTTGGCAAGCTGAGCTGGAGCGCGATGGGCGTGGCGGTTGTCACCGGCGTGCTGCAGGTCATGTGGATGAACCTGCCGTGGAGCTACGGGCGCCTCCACGTGAAGATCGCCGTCGTAGCGCTCGCTGTCGTGATCGCCGCTGTGCATCAGTTTACCGCCACGCGCACGGGTCCGGCGGTTCGAGGGGTCATTCAGCTGCTCATCATGCTCGTCAGTCTGGGCATCTTCGCCGCAGCGGTCGCCCTCTGATCGAGAGGCCTGCGTCGGCCCTCTCGGCGCTGTCGCGACGGGTCGTTCTCGCCCAGCCCAGTGCGCGCCAGGCAAGCCTCCACGGTGTGTCGAAGTTGTCAGAACGCCCGCGAGGGCGCGACGCCGACCGGTAGCGCTGCGGCTGCCCTTCTCTTTTTTCAACGCGCTTCGATCGGCTCTCCATCGGAGGCCGTTGTGATCTTCGGACCTGCGCTCAGAAGAAAAAGATCGTTCGGTTTGTCCCTTTGCAAATCCGCCCTCCTCCAACTGGATGAAGACGAGATGCAAGGCCCTCCGGGGCTCGGCAATAGACCCAAGGAGAAACCGATGAAAGCAAGCGTGTACGTGAAGACTGTGTTGTGTGTGTCCCTGCTTCTGATGGCGGCCTGCGCCATCGAAGTGCCGGAAGAGTCCGAAATTCCTCGCCAGGCGGGTCAGCTGGCGCTGACCTCCGACATCCTGGCCGACACCGACGTGGCCGGGTTCAGCTACACCATCACCGCGGTGGACTGCGCGACCGGCGAGCCACTGGTTCCCGAGTTCACGCAGACCGTGGTCGAGGACCTCGCGGACGCTGTGATTCCCGGCGGCGACGGCAGCCTGGAAGGTGCGCCGTACGACGCGAACTCCCAGCACCTCTTCGCGGACCACTTCTTCTGGCTCCCGGAGGGCTGCTACGACGTGCTCGTGCAGCCGCTCGACGAGAACGGCGAGCCCTCTGAGGACTGCCACCCCGCGCACAACAACAACGTGCAGGTCTACGACGGCCTGACCACGGAGATTCTGCTCATCAGCCAGTGTGAGGGCGACGGCGCAGGCGGCCTCGACGTCATCGCCACGCTCAACCACCCGCCCCAGATTCTCGACCTCACCTACGAGCCGTCCAAGTTCGTCTGCGCCGGCGAGGAAGTGGAGATCTGCATCGAGGTCTCCGACCCCGACAATGACCCGCTGACGATGGCGTGGCGCCCCCAGCAGCGCGGCGGCCGCATTGTCAGCGAGACCCAGACCGTGACGCCGGAGGGGACCACCATCTTCTGCTCCACCTGGGTCTTCCCCCAAGCCGGCCAATACACCATCGGCGCTACCGTCTTCGACATGGGCTACGACGCCGAGCACAACCTGGTCACCATTGAGAGCCTGCTGGCCGCCCAGGGAGACCGCCTCGAGTCCCGCGACGAGATCCTCTTCCCCATCCACGTCCTGTCCGAGGACGCCTGCATCGACAACTGCGGCTGCCCCGAGGGATTTGAGGCCACCGTGGACGGCGACGACTGCATCCGCACCACCGAGACCGAGGTCACGGCGAACGACACGGTCTGGGACATCTGCAAGGCATTCACAAACCCCAACTACTCCCGTGACGGCGCCCAATACCCCGGCGGTACGGTGGTCGAGAACAGCTTCTGGGGCGAGCACTACAACGACCTGGACAGCCGCCTGAACACCGTGGGCGTCTGGGCCTGCGACCCCGAAGTGCACGACGACGGAGAGCGCTTCCCGACCACCGAGCCGACGGGCGAGTGGATCGGCTTCTCCCTGTGCCTCGATATCCCCGAGGCCGGCGACTACATCCTCGGCTTCGCCTCCGACAACCAGATGCGCTTCAAGATCAACGGGAACCTGATTGTGAACTACAACACGAACGCCACGGCCAACTTCACCTGGTGGTGGAACCAGGCCGTGACCCTCCAGTCCGGTCTGAACATCATCGAGATTGAGGGCTACAACCAGAGCCAGGCCGCCAGCTTCGGCGCCGAATTCGCAGGTCCCTTCCCGGCGAACAGCCTGGTGGACGACGCCACGATGATCGCCGCCGACTACGAGAACAACATCATCTTCTCCACGATTGACCTGGTGGGCCAGCCCTTCCACCTCGGCGAGGAGAGCGGGTACAGCTGCCCGGACGGCTACAGCCTCAACCTCTGCGGCCAGGCTCCGACCTGCACCCAGGTTGAGCGGGTGGCCTGCGAGTAGGGTTTGGATGCGGGCGGTGGGCCCGCATCGTCAGGCACGGGCTGTGGCTCGTGTCTGAAAGCGGCGACGGGTGGCTCCCGTCGCTGCTTTCGTTTCTTGTTGCTTGTGCGCGTGGGCGAGGGATACAACGGACTCCCGCGTGCACACTGCCGCGCCGTGAACCCCCGGGAATCCATCGTGCGATACGCCATCACAGGAGCCACAGGATTGCTGGGGTCAAACCTGGCCGAAGTGCTTCTCGCCTCCGGCCATGCCGTGGTCGCGACGAGACGCGAGACAAGCCGGATTGATCACCTGGAAGACCTGGCGATCGAGTGGAAGGTCGCGGATCTGGCGGACACGGGTGGGCTGGCCGCCGCGTTCGATGGCTGCGACGGGGTCTTTCATTGCGCCGCCGCCGTAGCGGTCCAATACGCGGTCGAAGACTGGATTGTGGACGCGAACGTAACAGGCACGCAGCGCGTCATGGACGCGGTCCGCACCGCTGGCTGCGGCCGCCTGGTGCACTGCTCCACCGTGGGTGCTGTGGGCTTGTCCGTAGATGGCGAACCCTGCGACGAGGGGCAGACCTGGAACATGCCCGACTACGATCTCGGCGACGCGTACGTGACGACCAAGCGGCAGGCCGAGGAGCTCGTGCATGAGGCGATCGCCGGCGGGTTCAACGCTGTGATCGTCAATCCCACCTACATGATTGGCCCGCGAGACGTGCGCCCGTCCTCCGGGAAGCTGGTGCTCGATCTGATGAAGGGCCGCGCCCCCGGTTTCACCGGAGGGAAGAACAACTTTGTGGACGTGCGCGACGTGGCGCGCGGCATGTTGCTGGCGATGGAGAAGGGCAAGACCGGGGAGCGGTACATACTCGGTGGCCGGAACATGGGCTATGGCGAGTTCATGGACATCGTCAGCGCCGTAACTGGTGCCAAAGCCGTCACGCGCAAGGTGCCGGACTGGGCTGTCCGAGGCCTGGGCCTGTTTGGGGACCTACAACACACCGTTACAGGCAAGGACGCGATCGTGAACTCGGCCACGGCACGGTGGGCGATCACCCCCCGGTTCATTTTCACGAGCGCCAAGGCACAGCGGGATCTCGGGTATACAATCTCGCCGCTCGAACCGGCCGTCGCCGACTGCGCAGCCTGGTTCGCCGCCCACGACATGACCTGAACGTCACGGCGACACTCCGTGTCACGCGGCCCGGAGGCGCGGCGGGTGCCACGGGGCCTACCCGGCGCGTTTGGACAGGCGCCCGTCCTCGGCGGGCTTGAACCCATTCTTGTGCAGGAAGCGCGTCAGCTCCGGCGCCTGCGGGTGGGTGTGGCGGACGACGTTGTACACGTAGTTGAGCCCTTGTGCCGCCGCCTCCTCGCCCAGTCTGGCCAGCGCAAAGCTCCCCGCGCCTTTCCCGCGCGCATTGGGCGCGGTCGCGACCAGGATCTCGGCGTCGCCCCACACCACATCCATCCAGCCGTAGCCGACAATCCGGTCGCTCTTGACCACGCGCCACCACGTGCCGGGCGCCAGCGCGCCGACGGTCAGTTTGCGGTAGATTTCGTCAAAGACGCCCGCGGGCGCGCCGCCGACGATCCTGGCCTTGTCCGCATCCCAGGCCGGGCTCGCCTCGCGTATCCATTCGTAGTCCGTCATGGGGGCAGTATAGATCGAACTCGGATCTGGTGCGTACCTCCTGCCCACGGGACGCGTTCATGTCGCGCAAGTGGAGGACCCGATGCACAAGACCTTGTTTGTTACCGTCGCCCTGGCGCTCATGCTCAGCGCCGCCAGCGCATCCGCGCAGTTCAACGCCTCCCGCGGGGCGAACGCGCCGGCCCCTGTGGCCAAGGATGTCGAGTTTGCCGACGAGGACGGCAAGGTTCATCGAAAGCGCGTGTACGTTGCGCCCAAGGAAGACCGGTACGGCAACGCGGCCGGAACGCAGTACGACCTGGCGGTGGACGGCGCCTTTGAAGGCCAGACCATCGCCGTGCTCCAGTTCTACACTCTGGAGAATTTTGATTTCTCGCTGCCCAAGGCCGCGCTCAAGGAGAAGGGGTTCTCCGTCTACCGCTGGAGCGGCACCGCACCGCCGGTGGCGGAGCTGAAGGCCGGGCTCGGGAAGTCCTGCCAATTGTGGATCATCTCCGGCAGCGAGCGACACCTGACCGACGCCCACCTGGACGTGATCAAAGAGTATTTTGAGGCCGGGCACGGCGTGTACGTCTGGGGTGACAACGACCCGTACTACACCGACGCGAACGCCGTGGCGCGCAAGCTCTTTGGCGGGGGCATGACGGGCAATCTCCCAGGCGGCGAGACGGTCCCGGTGCGCAAGGGGAAGAAGAAGGTCGGCATCGCCCCGAACCACGACCTGACCACCGGTCTGGTCCACCTCTTTGAGGGCATCACCATCGCCACCCTGGAGCCCAACGACGCGCTGGAGCCGCTGGTGTATGGAAGCAAGGGGAACCTCGTGACGGCCTACTACGACCACAAGGGCCGCCGCGCCATCTTCGACGGTGGGTTCACCCGCCTGTACTGCAATTGGGACACCGCGGGGACCGCGCGTTACGTGAAGAACTCCGCCGCGTGGCTGGTGAACTACGAGCGTTTTGGCGATGACGTGGTCGCCACCAAATTTCGCAAGGACAGCAAGTAGATCCTCTCACCTGGCCGCGTCGGGCCATCGGTCGCTTGGTTGCCGGCCCGTGAGCGCGGCAGATTGGGATGACCCGATGCAGGTTTGCAGCCTCCAGCCGGGCCCAGGTCCGGCCGCGGAGGCTCCGCCCGGGTCCTTTTCTCCCCAACTCGAATTTTCTCCGTTGACATTGTCGGAAGACGACACACCTTGCGGCAACACCCACGGACCATGGAGGTGCGGAATGATTGTTACCAACACACACACGCTACCTTCGACTGCCAGCGCGACCCGCTAAGGCACCGGTCCCAAGCACCACAAATCGAGCGACCGGTTCCTGAGAGCAGGTCTCGCCACGGCGAGTAACCAGGCTTCTATCAGGTGAACTCCGTTGCACGATCTTGCTTCCCTGGGCTTCGGCCCCGTCTTTGTCGCTCAATACCAACTTCTCGAACGACCGGACCTGGTTCCGGCCCGAATCGCCTCGGAGAGCCGAGGCATCTATCATCTGCGTGGCTGCCGTGCGTCCCTGGCCGAGGCCAGCGGGCGTCTGCGCCACGAACTTCACCCCCTGGAGCGGCCCTCCGCGGGGGACTGGGTGGCCGTCGCTGACGACGGGCACCGCGCAATCATCCATCACGTCTTTGACCGGCGTACACAGCTCGTTCGTCGGGCCGTGGCCTCCGGTGGAGAGGCGCAGGTTGTGGCGGCCAATGTGGACGTGGCGTTCATCGTCACGTCCGCCAACCGCGACTTCAACCTCCGGCGCATCGAGCGCTACCTCACCGCCGTGTGGGACAGCGGGGCCAGCCCCGTCATTGTCCTGAACAAGGTGGACCTTGGGGGTGTTGGGCCAGAGATGCTCGACGCGCTCGACAAGGTAGCCATGGGCGCGCCGGTTCTGCAGACCAGCGCGCTGATGGGCATCGGCAGGGACGAACTCCGCGCGTTTGTGGGGCCCGGCCGGACCCTGGCTCTGGTGGGCTCCTCCGGCGTGGGCAAGTCCTCGCTGAGCAATCTGCTGCTTGGCCAGGAACTGCTCGACACCGGCGGCATCCGGGCCGACGACGACCGCGGGCGGCATACCACCACGCGCCGGGAGCTCGTCGAGCTACCGGGAGGCGGCATGCTGCTCGACACGCCCGGGATGAGGGAGTTCGGCCTCATCGTGGACGAGGACAGCCTCGACAGCGCCTTCGCCGACGTCCAGGAGCTGGCTGCGCAGTGTCGCTTTGGCGACTGCCAACACCGGGGCGAACCGGGCTGCGCCGTGGGCGCGGCCATCGAGACCGGCGACCTCGAGCCGTCGAGGTTGCGCAGTTACGACAAACTTCAGCGAGAGCTGGCCGCCCTCGCGCGGCGCGGAGATCCGCGTCTGCAGGCCGAAGCACGAAAGAAATGGCGCGCCGTCTCCAAATCCTACCGCGAGCGCACGCGCAACAACCCCAAGGTACCTCGGTGAAGACCAATACCGCTCCCAGAACCCATCGCCGACGAGCGCTCGCGCGCCCCGTCACCGATTCAGCCCACGTCGCGACCTCCGGCCACAAGGAAGCCGGAGCGGAGGGCGGCCTGCCGCATCTGCGGGGGCCTCCCGCCGTCTGAACGACCTCAACCCAGACGAACGCCGCCCCTCAGGTGCGCGCGCCGTCCGGTCCCAACGCCCTGGTGGTCACTCGCCGGGGCGTTGTCGCTTCTTGGCTCGGTCCATGGGCATGGCGGGATGCACTCCGCGGCGCGCTGCGTCGCGCGGTTCGACTGCGCGTGGCAGCGCGCCTCCCGTCCCGCAACCCTTGCGGCGAGGGCCACGTGCCAGTAGACAGTGCCGTCTGGCAACTCGCGCACGCGTAGAAGACCCATGTCCGACGACCCAACCCTGCTCGAACAGCTCCGCGCCGCCGCCCAACTCCTGGAGTCCATCGCGGAGGACCGCAGCATGCTGGCCCCCGTGGACCGCGCGCTGCGCGAGCGTTTGCTCAAGGCCGCGGGACAGGTGTCGCGCCCGGACAAACATTCGCGCAAGGCGCTGGCCAAGGCCCAGAACCGGAAGCGCAAACTGGAGAAGCGCAGCCAGGACGAGGCGATTCTCAACCAGACCGGCATTCGCAAACTACGCGAGAGCCCCATCTTCCAAACCCCCCGTCGCAAGGCCCTCCACGACGGCGTGGGCGAGGAACCGATTGGGGACGTGAACGAGGCGCGGATCTGCTACGTGTGCCGGGCGAACTTCACCGCGGTCCATCACTTCTACGACCAGATGTGCGTGACCTGTGGCGACTTCAACTACATGAAGCGCACACAGGAAGGGGACCTGCGGGGGCGCGTCGCCATCGTGACGGGCGCCCGGGTGAAGATCGGGTTCCAGGCGGCGATTCTGCTGCTCCGCTCCGGGTGCCAGGTCATCGTCTTGACGCGCTTCCCCGCCGACGCCGCGAAACGCTACGCCGCCGAGCCGGACTTCGAGGCGTGGAGCGACCGGCTGCGGATCCACGGCATCGACCTGCGCCACACACCGAGCGTCGAGGCGCTCTGCGCGCACCTCCTCCAGACGTTGCCGCATCTCGACTTCATCGTGAACAACGCGTGCCAGACGGTGCGCCGTCCGCCGGGTTTCTACGACCACCTCATGGACCTGGAGATGCAAGCAGGGCTGCTCGCCCCGCACGAGCAGCGGCTTCTGGGAAGCACGGACACGTCGCAGGCCATCACCGCGCGGCAGGCGTCCATACCGTCCGCGGCATTCAGCCAGATTGAGCTGATTGACGAGGACCGCCACAGGGGCAACCACCTGTTCCCCGCAGGCCAGCTCGATGCAGATCTTCAGCAGGTAGACCTGCGCGAGGTGAACAGCTGGCGG
>CALBXO010000068.1 GCA_937890335.1 uncultured Pseudomonadota bacterium
CCAGCGACTCGTCAAGGAACGCCTTCCGTTTTGGAGCTTTGCCGCAGGCTGCTAGGGTTGCTCACTCCGCCCGTCAGGACGACGCGGCGTCTGTGACCATCCCAGGCCATGGCGTGGCCATACCTGGCGGCAGGGCCGCTGGCCGCCTTGCGCACCCAGCCCCGATCCCGTTGGAGCACCCATGTGTCGCCCAGCGACTCACCCCCGCCCGGTCGCCGGCCACCAAACAGGATGGTCGCCCCAGTGGTCGGATCGTGCGCGACACCAAAGTCCTCGCGCGCGCCTACAGCGACCTCCGCCAGACTCTCCCATTCCGCGTGCCCGAAGGTGGGCTCCTGGCTGGCAACTGGAGATGCCATCCAGGCCAGCGCCGCCAGCGTGAAAAACAATGTCCATCGGTTTGGCATCATTGATCTTGTCGGTGAGTTGCCTGTTTTACGTGAAATCCAAGTTAGCTCGCCCAGCCGAGGGGGGCAACTGCACATTGCCCCTGTCCGTGAAGGTATGCCGTTGCGCTAACCGGTTCCGACCCCATCGGGTTCGACCAGGGCGTCGCCGCCGTTCTGTAAGGGACTTTAAGCGCTGGGGGTTTGAGTCCGCGGGGGTGCCTGCCTACTTTGATGTCCTGGGTGTTGCAGTTCACGGAGCCAACCATGTTTCGACGGATTTGTTTGACGGTGGCCCTCGCGGTGTTGGCGAGTGGGACCGGCTGTGGTGATGAGCAGGAAGACGCTCGTGTGCCCTTTGACGTGCTCACGGGCACCTTGGGGCCCGAGGGCGGAGAGCTTGTGGGAGAGGACGGGACGTCCTTGTCGGGGGTGTCGCTGTCGGTGCCGGCGGGGGTGCTGAGTGAGGCGGTTGCGGTCGAGGTGCGGCTGGTTGTGGACGAGACGCCACTGCCGGACAACGCGTTCAGCATCGGCGATCAGTTTCAGGTGGGGGGTGACGCCGCGCTGGCTGGGAGCGCGACTCTCACGGTGCCATTCGATCCTGAGGAGATGCGGCGTTTCATCGAGGACATCCAGGGCGTGAAAGTCTGGCGCAGGGCCGGGGAAGGATGGGAGACGGCCGATGTCGTTGCTGTCGATGAGCAACGGGTTTCCGTGGCGGTCGATGCGCTGTCCACCTACGGGCCCGGAGTCCGCGTCGCGGACTGAAATCGCGGGATTGGATCAGTCCACCGACAGCGTCTTGGGGTCGTCCAGGACGCCTCGACTGTCCTCCAGGATGGCGGCTGGGAGATCGCCCGGTCGATGGCCGAGTAGTAGTCGCTCCCCGCGCTGGCGGGAGGCGATGGCTCGCTCGAGCTCCAGGACGCGCGCGCCTGGTTCCGACGCCACCCCGAGGCGTGAGTTTGAGATCAGCTTGGCGGCCCGCTGGTGGAGTTCCCCGGCTGGTCGATCGCACGCCAGGGCCGAGTGGCCGAGTTCGCACAGGGCCAGCGCCACGCCGCGGTGGTCTTTGAGCTGCTGGTAGGTCGTCACGGAGGCTTGGAGGTCGGCCACGGCGTGCTCGTGCTCGGCCAGGTAGCGGCCCAGCCTGCCGCGGTGCAGCAGCGCGTGCGCCAGCGCCCTGAGATCGCCGTCGGCGCGCGCCCCGGTCAGTGCGTCTGCGAGGTGACGGGACGCGTCGAAGACCTTGCCGCGATCTCGCTGCACGGCACCCAGTCCGACGAGCGCCATCAGCCGCGCGTGGCTGTCGCCTCCCTCCAGATCGGCCAACGCTTCGATGTATCCGGTCTCCGCTTCTTCGTACCGCTCGTCCCAATAGGCGAGGTCGGCCAGCTTCTTGCGCGCCCACGCCACAGCTCCCCGGTCGCCGAGTTGTTCGTGAAGTGCCAGCGCGTCCCGCTGCAGCCTGCCGGCTTGCTCGAGGGCTCCGAGCTGGCGGTGGAGTTCGGCCAGGTTGTCGAGCGTGGCGGCCTCTCCGGCGAGATCACCGGCGTTCCGGCGCAGTTCCAGCGCCTCCATCAGGAGGTCGGCCGCCTCCTGGTGCTCGCCGGCGACCACATGGAGAACCGCCAGATTGCTCTTGATGCGGCCCACGCCGGCGATGTTGGCTGTGCCTTCATAGTGCGCCAGGGCCTCGCGGTAGAGCTCTGGCCAGGTCATAGTCCCCCTGACGACGGTGTACGATTGCTAGATTGTTGGCCACGCTGGCCATGCCACTGCGATCGCCGATCTCTTCGAAGGCCGTGAGGGACACTTCGAACAGTCGCCGGGCCGTGTCGATGTCTCCGGAGCTTCGAAACGACTCGCCGAGGGCGTTGAGGGCTTTGGCCTCGCCGCGGGTGTCCGACAATTCCTTGGAGACGCGCAGCGCGTCCTGCACGCAGCGCCTGCCCTGCCTGCGCTTGCCCTGCTTCTCGTACACTTCGCCAAGGAGCATGGAGATCCGCCCCTCAAGGGGGCGTTCGCCGTAATTGCGCGCGAGTATCTTCGCGGTGGCCAGGGCCGCTTCTGCCTCTTCGAGCCCGCCCTGGGGTAGCAGCGAGCGCTCCACGAAGTCGCAGTGGATCTGGGCGGTCACCGTGTCGGAGATGTCGTCGGCGGTGATGGCGCAGCGGAACAGCCGCTCCGCCTCCCGTGGTGCGTGATGTGCGTGCGCCTGCAGGGCCGCGCGCCAGTACAGCTCCCTTGCGAGATCGAGGCGCCCGGCTATCTCGAGGTGATGTGCCTGGCGAGCGAGTGAGCGGTTCCGGGCTGCCAGCGCGTGGGCGGCGCGCAAGTGCAGCTGCGCACCTTCCCGGATTGCGTCCAGTGTCGCGGTCCGGAGGCGGTCGTGGACGAACGTAAGGTCCGTGTCGTCCTGCCCCAGTACGTTGCTGCGCAACAGTGCCCCAAGCGCATCGCGAAAGCGTGCCTCGGGAAGGTCGGCCACCTCCCGAAGCACCTGTTGGTCAAACTGACTGCCCAGAGTTGCAGCTGCTGCGCACACCAGCTGCGCGTCGGGTTCGAGCCGGGCGACACGGTTCGACGCCAGTCCCTGGAACGTGGTGCTGGCGCTCGAACTGAGCGTCCAGACTCCCTCGACACGTACCAGGATACCGCCGTCGATGAGCGTTCGTACCGCTTCTCCTATCTGGAACGGGTTGCCGTGTGAGTGGTGAAGAATCCCGGTGACGAGGCCCGTGGGCAGTGTGTCGGAGGCCAAGGTGGCGCGGAGCATCGCCTCCGTCCCCGCCTCGTTGAGCGGACCCAGGGGGTGCTCGGCGGTGCTGGCCTCGCGGATCGCGTCGACGGACGCGCAGGCTGCGTCACTGGCCAGCGCCAGGATGACCCATTTGCTGCTGCGGGCTTCGGCCATGATGCGGGCCAGGGCCGCGACAGACACCTCATCGGCCCACTGCACGTCGTCCAGAACGAACAGCAACGGCGATCCGTCCGCCCAGACGCTCAGTGCGCGCAACAGCGCGTCCACGACGACGGTGATCGACTCGGAGTGAGGTCGCCCGGAAGGCGGCCGTGTTGCTGCGGGATCGGTGGCAAGCGACGGGAAGTAGGCGCCGAGAATCTGTTGCCCGCGGTCGCCCATGGCGCGCGCAAATGACTCTGGATGGCGCTCGCGCAGGGATGCCAGCCGGTGGCCGAGTGCGCGGAACGCGTGGAGTGGGCCGGCCGGTTCCTGTCGGTCGGACACCGTCATGCACCGACCACCGAGCGTCACGAAGTCGTCCGCCCTGGCAAGCCGGCTCACTTCCAGCGCCAGCCGCGTCTTGCCCACGCCGCTCGGGCCCGACAAGAGGTGCGCGGACCCGCGCCCGTCGCGCGCGGTACTCACGGCGCTGGCGAGGGCGTCCATGGTCCGCGTGCGTCCCACCAGTGGAGGTCGCAGGAGATACGGGTCGGCCTCCGGCGCGTCTGGATCGGAAGGGACGTCGATGCCTGCGGCCTTGATGGCCTCCACAACCTCCGAGGCCCTGGACGGGCGGGCCTCGGGGCGCTTGGCGAGCAGCAGCTCCACGATCTCGACCAGGCCGGGGTTGGCCTTGGCGACCTTCGACAGTGGTGGTCGCGCGCTGATGTGCGCCTCCATGATGTCGTGCAGGCTACCCTCGTGGAAGGGGGGCTGACCGGTCAGGATTTCCACCAGGACGCATCCCACGGCGTACAGGTCTGCGCGGGCGTCGAGCCAGTTGCCCTTGACCTGCTCGGGGGAGGTGTAGCAGGCGGTCCCTGCCCGTTGCCCGATCCGCTCGAGGGTGAGCGAGTCGATGCGGCCCTCCGCCTCCGCTGCGAGCCCAAAATCCATGAGGACAACGCGACCGCCGCTGGTCACGAAGATGTTGTCGGGCTTGATGTCGGCGTGCACGAGCCCGAGGCCGTGCAGGTACGACAGCGTCTGGCACAGCTGTCCCACATGGGCAAGGAGACGAGGTTGGTGCGCGGCGACGGCGGGGACCGTGGCGGAGCTATGGAACGCGGGGGAGCGGCCCCGCGTGTCCGGCGCCCGAGCCTTGTAGAGCGCGATGCTCGAGTCGCTTGGCGGGATGGATGCGTCTGGACCTGCCCACGGCACGCCGGAGCTCCAGCTGACGTTGCGGTCGCCTCCACTTCGTGTGTCGGCGGTCCCCTCCTCCGGATGGTTGATCTGGCCGTGCAGTGTCTCGATATGTCGCGTGAGTGTCCGGCCCGAGAGCAGCTCCATGGCGAACCATGGTCGGCCGTCGCGGTCACCAGAATCGACAAGGGAGACCACGCCGGGGTGCTTCAGGGAGCGGACGACGGCGATCTCGCGCTGGAGCCGCTCGATGCGACGGGGATCGTCGGTGAGGAGTGTCTTGAGAGCTACGCGGCGACCGCTGTCCTGGTGCGTCGCAAGATAGACGACCCCCATTCCACCCTGTCCGAGCTCGGACAGAACCCTGTAGGGGCCCAATTGTTGGGGGCGATCCCGCGTATTCGCCGTCAAAGAATTCTCGCGATCCTGACCAGGGGTGTAGCTCGCCCAACAATGATTGTAGGGTGTCAGCCGTGACACGCAACGATCAGAACCCTTCGATTGGCCGTCTTCTGGAGGAATTTTCCCTCTCGGCGCAATTTTCGCCCGCGGTGATGGACGAGGCGGCGCAACTGGCGCTTGCCCCAGGCCTCGACGACCCCTCGCTCGCCGACCTGCGTCACCTGCCGTTCGTCACCATCGACAACGCGGACTCGCTGGACCTTGATCAGGCGCTCTACATCGACGCTGACGACGCGGAGGCTCCCGTCGTCCACTACGCCCTCGCGGACGGTGCCCACTACGTGCAGCGTGGGACTGCGCTCTTCGCCGAGGCGCTCCGCCGAGGCGCCAGCTACTACCTGCCTGGGTTTGTGGTCCCGATGCTCCCCAAGGTGCTCAGTGAGGGCATCGTATCGCTGAATCCACAGGTGGACCGCCGCGCCCTCGTGTTTTCGATCGCCCTCGACGCTGACGGGGAGGTGACGCGGACCGACGTGCGGCCGGGCCTCATCCACAGCCGGGCCAAGCTGACCTACGACGGTGTGCAGGCGTACCTGGACGCGCCCCAGGGTCACCGCTTTGAGGCCGCGGAGTTTGGCGCGAGCCTTCGCGCGCTGCGTAGGGTCGGGCAGGCGCGAATCGAAAGGGCGGAAGAGCGGGGTATCGTTCACTACA
>CALBXO010000069.1 GCA_937890335.1 uncultured Pseudomonadota bacterium
GCAGCGCTGGAGGACGACGATCTCACGCTGCGGATGATGTCCATCCGTATCCTCGGAAACCTCCGCAATGGCAACGCTGCGCTGCCGTTGGCGCGACTCATCGACGACGAGGACCCCACGGTCCGCGTCCAGGCGCTTCTGGCTGCAGGCAAGATCGGGGATCCACGGGCCGCCGGGCCCCTCGTCAAGGCAACGACCAATCCGGATCGCGCGGTCCGCGAGATTGCGACCTGGGCACTCGGACGCACCGGAAGTCCCGCCGCGTTGGCCCCGCTGCGTCGCATCGTTCGCGATGAGCCGGAGTGGACGTTGCGGGCGCTGGCAGCCATCTCCCTCGGGCGGCTGGGCAAGAAGGAGGCGGTGGGCGACCTGGCTGAGCGTTTGTCGTCCCCGGCGAAGCGGGACGCGCGGGCGGAGGTAAGGATCGCGGCGGCGTGGGGGTTGGGGGCGTTGGGTGAGCCCTCGGCGCGCGACGCGCTCGTCCGGGCTGCGTCCGAGGACCGCGATCCCGGCGTGCGCCGAATGGCGACCTGGGCGCTCGGAAACCTGCGAACGGCCGAGGCCCTCGAGGAGCTCCTGCGGATCTACTGGACGGCGCCTCCCGCCATCCGCGAGGTGGCCGGTAAGGCGCTGCTCCGCTTTGGTCCCGCGGGCGGTCCCGGCACCGCCTCGTACGTGGTGTGGGAGGAGAACCTTGGTTTCTACAACGAGCGCGAGCATCGCGTGGAGGTCGAGTTCCTGTTGCGGGTGCTGCTCAGTGACGAGCTCCTGGCGCGCGCCAGCGACGGACGCTACGCGATCACGCGGGGTGAGGCCGTCATCGCCAGGCTCCTCCTCGAGCAGCTCAGCCGGGACGACCCGTCGGCGCTCACGAGCGTACTCTACGACCTCGACCAGCGGCCTGACTCCCTGGCGCTGGGGGCCCTGACCTGGACGCTGCCGGAGGAGAAGACCGAGCGCGAAGAGGTCCTGGCGGCTCTGGGTCGGATCGGGGCCGGTTTGGTGCCGCGTTTGTTGGAGCTTCTTGCTGCCGACACACCGCTGGTTCGGGCTCACGCCGCGGGCGTGCTCGGAAAGGTGCGGGACGGACGCGCGACCCAGCCGCTGATCGCGGCGCTCGCCGACAAGAATGAGGATGTTCGGCGCAAGGCCGCGCGGGCGCTGGGGCAACTGGGCGACAAACGCGCCCTGAATCCCCTCGTGGAGAGGCTTGGTGACGGGAGCTGGATGGTTCGCTCCCACGCGGCCACCGCGGTCGGCAGGCTCGGCGACGGGAAGGCGAGGGGGCCGCTGCTCAAGGCACTCGATGACGAGTACCCTTTTGTGCAGGCGGCGGCGGCAGATGGTCTTGGCTACCTGGGCGACAAGAGCGTCGTTGGGGATCTCGCGTCGCGCGTGGACAGCGCGGCCCCACCGGTGCGGCGGGCGATTCTGCAAGCACTCGAGCGGCTCGGTGGACCGGAAGCGCAGAAGGTTCTGCAGCGCTACCACGGCAGCGCCAACGCGCCGCGAGGCGTGGACTGACACGCGGGCAGCGTGGTAGTTTTCGTTCGTGACCGCAGGCCGCCCGACGGGCCTGGCCAGTGTCAGGAAACCACGCCGGCGTGAGCCGGCCGAGCGCCCGGAGGTGGCGGTGCCGCACACCTGCCCCAAATGCACGTCCGAGGTCCCCGACGATCATCAGTTCTGCTGGAGCTGTGGGGGGCGGATGCCCGCGCAGGGCGAGGAGCCCAAATTCACCAAGCGTGAGACGCAGCTCTTTGGTCCCATGATGACCCCCGGGCGCGCGCGACTGGTGCTTATCCGGGGGACGGGCACGGCGCTGCCGGGGCTGAGCTTTCATCTCAACGCCAAGTCCCACGCGTGCGGTCGTACCCACGGCGTCATCCTGTTTGACGAGGACATGACGGTCTCCCCCAAACATGGGCGGTTCTTCTACGAGGACGCGTGCCTGTTCCTGGAGGACGACGAGAGTGCCAACGGCACATTCGTGAAGATTCGAGAGCCCCGGCGCCTCAAGAACCACGACCGGGTCCTGGTCGGCGAGCAGCTCTTCGAATTCCAGTACCTCGCGGTCGAGGATCAATACGGCACGGACGACGGAACCCTTGCGTACATCTCGCCCGTCAAGTCGTACCGGTTCCGGCTGGTGCAGATTCTGGAGTCCGGCAAAGCCGGAATCGTCGCGACGACGCCCGGCAACGATCTGACGATCGGCCGCGACGGCTGCGATCTGGATTTCCCGGACGACAAACACATGTCCGGACGCCACGCCCGGATCAGCCACGACGCCAAGGGCTTCCAGATTGAGGACCTCGACAGCCGCAACGGGACCTACGTCCGGGTGCGAGGTCGCGAGCAACTGGGCCACGGCGATTACATCTGGCTCGGCGAGCAGTTGCTGCGCGTCGAGATCACAACCTGACCGGGCGCCCCCAGCCCCTGCCCCTGCCCAAATTCTCCGGCGCGCGCACGCTCATCTCTGAGCTCGTGGTCGGCGTGTCCACACGCATCGCGGGCCGTGTTGTGGGCGGGATGGTTCGCGACGTGACCGGTGCGATCGATGTGGTCGGCCTGGACGCCGAAGACGGCGACATCGTGGCGGTGGGCGGCAGCCTGGACGCCGTAACCGCCGCGTCTTTTCTGGCCGAGAATGTTCAGATCCTGGTCCGACCATCCGGACGCGCACCTGTGTCCATTCCCCACGTAGCGCTCGAGGCGCGGGCCGAGCTGCTGGCGGGGTTCAGAGCCTGGTTCACCGCCGAAGGGTTCCTCGAGGTGGAGACGCAGGCCTTGGTCGAATCCCCGGGCACAGACGTGCACCTGGATGCG
>CALBXO010000070.1 GCA_937890335.1 uncultured Pseudomonadota bacterium
TGAGGATCTTCCGCCGCTGACGGACCGGGAAGCGCTGGCGGTCGCCGGGACCTGGAAGCTCACCTACACCGTCATGGCGCGCAATGAGGTCATGCGCTCGGTTCCGGCGGCGGTGGTCTCGTGGCGCCTCGAGATCTTCTACGTGGAGCGCAATGAGTTCAGCGGGAAGCTCGACTGGGTCGGGGCGGTGATACCCGGGACGCTCTGCATGCAGGATCAGGACGCATTCGAGGCGGGCGAGCAGACGTGCCAGAACGTGGGCGACCTCAGTATGGGCAAGTGCTCGGGCCACAGCTGCCGCACGTACCTTGAGATACTCACCACCGGCAGGTTCGACCCGGAGACGCAGACCATGCAAATCGATCGCACCGATGGCGGTGCCTACTTCGCCGACGACGAGTTGGGCTACATCAACGTTGAGGCGGGCCTGGACAACGATGCGCTGCCCATCGACGGGACTTCGCCCGAAGAGTGCGACAAGTGGTGCAGTGTGACGTTGCGCCCCCGTTCCATCCTCAGCGACACCTATCCGACGATCGAGGGGCACACCCGGTTGACGAGCCTGGTGAAACTGTCGGCCGACCGCCGGTTGACCGACAGCGCCGCGGACGCGGAGGAAATTCGCATCATTGGCGACCAGGAGGCCGCCATCGAAGCGATGTCTGGGCAGTGGGTCGTGGACCTGGGCCTGTTCAAAGACGGAAGACGCTCGCGGGCCAGCTACGATCTGGACATCTTTGAGGTGGAACCGCTCACCGAGGTGGGCCTCTACAGATGGAACGGCGAGCTCACCGCGGAGTCTTTCTGCCCACCGAGGATCGTTGAGGACGACTGCAACACGGTTGCATCCACCGTCGGCCGTTGCGGCTCCGACACGTGCACGGACGCCGGCCGCATCGCGGCTTCCGGTCGCTACGATGCGCTGCGCCGCACGTTCGAGATGGACCAGACGGACGCCAATGCATTCCACCAGACGGAGCAGGGGTCGTGGTTGTGGATCGAGCTGACGATCCGCGTCGCCGCCGGCACCCCGCTGGCCAACGACGAAGTGCCCGACACCCGGTGCCAGCAGTGGTGCACGTGGATTCTCCACCCCCATGGTGTGTTTGACGCGGACTACGAGTACACAGAGGGCGACTACAACACCTTCAGCATGATCAAGGTTACGGAGTGATGGAAGACGCCGATCGGCTCATCGAACAGATTCGCGCCGACATCATCGGTGAGGACCAGGTCCTGTGGGGACCGTACGGCCCACGCCGGGTGACCTACGCGGACTACACGGCGTCCGGCCGATCGCTGCGGTTCATCGAGGAGTTTTTGCGTGACGAGGTGATGCCGCTCTACGCCAACACCCACACGGAGACGAGCGGGACGGGCCTGCAGACAACTCGCTTCCGGGAGGACGCCCGGCAGATCATCAAAGACTCCGTGGGTGGCACGGACGACGATGTGGTCCTGTTCTGTGGGTCGGGCGCGACCGGCGCAATCAACAAGCTCGTCGACATCCTCAACCTGCGAATCCCGGCGGATCTCGACGCCAAATACAAGCTGTCGTCCCACATCCCCGCCGCCGAACGGCCCGTGGTGTTCATCGGACCGTACGAGCACCACAGCAATGAGCTGACCTGGCGCGAGACCATCGCGGATGTCGTGGTCATCGATGAAGACTGTGACGGGCGCGTCGACATCGTCAAACTGGAAGCCGCGCTCGTCGAGTACGCGGACCGCCCCCTCAAGATCGGCAGCTTCTCGGCGGCGTCCAATGTCACCGGCATCGGTTCGGACACCCGCGCCATCGCGGCAGCGCTGCACACCCACGGCGGCCTGAGCTTCTGGGATTTTGCAGCGGCCGCGCCCTACGTGAAGATCGAGATGAACATGGCCGACGGCGGGCCCTACGGACACCTTGTCTACAAGGACGCGGTGTTCATCTCGCCGCACAAATTCATCGGTGGTCCCGGCACGCCGGGCGTCCTGGTGGTCAAGAAGCACCTGCTGACAAACCGGGTCCCCGCGTCGCCGGGAGGCGGGACCGTGTCCTACGTGGGCCCGGAGGGACATTCCTACCTGACCGACCCCGTCCACCGCGAGGAGGGCGGGACTCCGGCCATCATTGAGTCCATTCGGGCCGGGATGGTGTTTCAACTCAAGGAGGCGGTGGGCTACGACGCCATCTCGAAGTACGAGCACGGCTTCATTCGCCGCGCCATCGAGAGGTGGTCGACGCGCCACGCCATCCGCGTGCTGGGGAACGAGAACGCGTGGCGCCTGTCCATCGTCAGCTTTATCGTTCGGGATGACGGTCGCTATCTCCACCACAACTTCGTAGTGGCGCTGCTCAACGACTTGTTTGGCATCCAGGCGCGCGGCGGCTGCTCGTGCGCCGGGCCGTACGGACACCGCCTGCTCGGCATCGATCTGTCCACGAGCCGCGCCTTCCAGGACGAGATTGTGCGCGGCTGCGAGGGCATCAAACCGGGTTGGGTCCGGGTCAACTTCAACTACTTCGTCACGGAACGCGCGTTCGAGTACATCCTGGCGGCGGTAGAGATGGTGGCCGAGCACGGTTGGAAGCTGTTGCCCGACTACGACTTTGAGCCGGAGTCTGGAACCTGGCGTCATCGGGCCGGACGGCCGGAGCCGCCCATGCGTCTCACGGATCTCAGCTACGAGGGCGGCCGTCTCGCCTGGCGGTCGCGGCACGCCCGCGAACCCGAGTCGGTGCTGCCCAGTTACCTCGAGGAGGCGCGTCGCACGTTTGAGCTTGCGCCGGATCGCTTTGCGACGCTTCAGATTTCCGATCCACCGCTCAACCCGGCGTTCGAGTCATTGCGCTGGTTTCCTTTGCCCGGCGAGGCGCTGCGTCGCCTTCGGGGCGAGGTCGAGCCACCGCGTGCTCCGCTGCGCGTCGCGCTGCCCTGAGCGGCCGTTTCCTGAATTCGTTGGACATCAAGGCGCGCGTGCGTTACTTACACGCGCAGATTACCGCTGGGCGGGCCGGAGGATGCGAAAGCGGGCAGTGTTTGCCCCTACGCACCGGCGCCCAGCCTCCCAAACTCACCAGCTGACTGAGCGTAGAGCACCGAGAACCTCGGGCACCGCCGGGCTGGTCACACTGAGGCTCTCACATCATGTCGAAGATCATGTTGATCAACGACGCTGGCGACGAGACACGCGTCGCCATCGTTGTAGACGGCGTTCTCCAGGATTTGCACATCGAATCCAAGGAGAACAACCGAATCAAAGGAGACATCTACAAGGGCACCGTGGTCCGCGTCGAGCCCGCCATACAGGCGTGCTTCGTAGACTACGGCGGCGAGCGCAACGGCTTCCTGGCGATGAGCGACATCGGCTCTCGCTGGTGGAAGAAGGGCGTCAACGTCAAGCGGCCCCGCATTGAGGACGCGCTGCAGGCTGGAATGCACCTGATGGTGCAGTGCACCAAGGAGCCCGAAGGCCACAAGGGCGCGGCGCTCACGACGCGAATCTCGCTGCCCGGTCGCTACCTCGTGCTGCTCCCGGACGCCTCCGAGCGGTCCGGCGGCGTGTCGCGCAAGATTCAGAACGAGGACCAGCGCAAGCGGCTCAAGGACCTCCTCAAGAAGCTGGGCGACGAGACCGGCGGCTCCCTCATCATCCGCACGGTCGGAATTGACCGGACCAAGACCGAGCTTGAGCGGGACCTCGGCTACCAGATGCGGCTGTGGGAGAGCATCCAGAAGGAGTTCAAGAGGGCCAACCGCGCAAGCCTCATCTTCAGCGAGCAGGACGTCGTCGTCCGCTGTGTCCGCGACTATTACACCACGGACACCGAGATCGCGCTCATCGACAACGCGGACTCCTTCAAGCGTGCGGTAGAGTACGTCGGGGCGACCATGCCGCGGCAGCGCAGTAAGTTCGAGCACTACTCCAACCCCAAGCCCCTGTTCGCCAAATACAAGACAGAAGACCAGATCGAAGAGGCGTTCGAGCGCAAAGTCCGGCTGTCCAGCGGCGGTGAGATCGTCATCGATCGGACCGAGGCGCTCATCAGTGTGGACGTCAACAGCGCGCGTGCCATGGGCGGCAAGTCCATGGAAGAGACCGCCCTCAACACGAACATCGAGGCAGCCCAGGAGGCCGCGCGCCAGCTTCGACTCCGGGATCTGGGCGGCCTGGTCGTCATCGACTTCATCGACCTGCGCGAGCAGAAGAACCGCCGCAAGGTCGAGACCGCCCTCAAAAAGGCGATGAAGTCAGACAAGGCGCGCCACAGCATCGGCAGCATCAGCGAGTTCGGACTCCTGGAGTTGAGCCGTCAGCGCCTGCACGGCTCCGGCCCCGCGACCAGCTTTGACACGTGCTACACGTGCCAGGGTCGCGGTCGGGTCCGCTCCGTCGCGTCCGCCGCCTCCTCGGCGCTGCGCAAGATCTCGGCATTCTTCGCGGACGAGCACGTCCACAAGGTGCGGGCATCGCTGCCGGTCGAGGTCGCGGTTCACCTGCTCAACGAGAAGCGCGCGATCCTCACCGACATGGAGCGCAATACCGGCGCTGCGGTCGTCATCATTCCCGCTAACCTGTCCCGGGAAGAGGGCGGGAACTACTCGACCACCAGGGGCGACAAGCGCATCCCGCCGGTGGCCCACCCGGCCCCCCTTCAGCTCGAAGCCGGAGACATCGACGAGCTGGACGACATCACGGACTCCGAGGACGCCGAGGAGATCGAAGTCGAAGACGCCGCTGAGACCCGCGAGGACCGTGACGAGCGTACCGACGACGGCGAGAGCGCCGACGCGGGAAGCGACGACGACGCGGAGGACGAGGACGGGCAGCGCAAACGGCGTCGTCGCCGACGACGACGTGGTGGCCGCCGGAATCGCGGCGACGACGAGGCTCGTACGGAGACCGAAGACGGCGACGCGGAGGACGCGACCCGAGACGGAGAGTCGGACGCCGGCAAGGACGCCGACCGCGACGGCGAGTCCGAGGGTGGACGACGACGGCGCCGCGGCCGGTCCGTCGAGCAGGTCACCGAGGGTGACGGCGTGGGTGACGAGACCAAAGAGCGTGGTGAAGCCGCAGCCGATGCAGAGGGCGAAGACGACGAGGACGCACCGCGCCGCAAGCGGCGCCGTCGCGGCGGGCGACGCCGTCGGGGCCGAGGTCGCTCCGAGGAAGAAGGCGAGGCGGTCAGCGGAGACGCGCAGGAGGGTGACGCCGACGCGGATGCGGAGGCACCGAAGTCCGATCGGGACCGCAAGGACCGCAAGGACCGCAAGGACCGCAAGGACCGCAAGGCCGACGACGGCGACCGCAAGGACCGCAAGGGCGACGACGAGGATCGCAAGGAGGCCAAGTCCGACGACAGCGACAGCGAGGACCGCAAGTCTGAGGACGACGGGGACCGCGAGGCTCGCAAGCGCTCGCGCCGACGCCGACGCGGACGCCGCACCGAGGAGCTGAGCGCCGATGGCGCGGAAGCTGCCCCGGCGGCGCTCGAGGCCGCGGCGGCAGTGAAGGACGACGACGCCGAGGGTGAGTCCGACGACGCGCCGCGCCGCAAACGACGCCGTCGCGGTCGCCGCACCAGCGCGGAGGAGACCTCGGCCGATTCCACACCCGTCGCGGAGGTTGCCGACGGCGCCAGCGCGCCGGAGGAGGACCTCGCCCCCACGAGCGAGGCCGCACCGGAGCCCGTTCGGAAGCTGACGCGGACCCGGCGTTCGCAGAGCGCCGCCGCCCTCGAGACCGCCGCCGCCGCGGTGAAGGTCGCGACCGATTCCGGGAAGGAGGAGCGACCCAAGCGCCGCCGACGTGGGCGAAGCCTCACTGCCGACGGGCTGGTGGAGGAAGCCGCTGAAGCCACCGCGGAAGACGAGGCCTTGGCTCCCGCCATCGCTGAGGAAGAGACGGCTCCCGCTGTCGAGGCGGAGGCCGCCGAGGCTGCCACAGACGAGGACGCCGCGCCGGCGCGCTCACGACGACGTGGAACCAGCCGCCGCAAGGCGTCGGACGCCGACGACACGCAGGATGCGCCGAAGCGGCGCCGCACGCGGCGCAAGGTGGCGGAAGTCACCGGGGAGGAGGCACCCGCTGAGGTCGTCGCCGAGGCGAGTGAAGACGAGGCTGAGGCTGCCGCGCCCGAGGCCAAACCAAAGCGAAAGCGCACGCGAGCCAAGGTCGCGGACGTTGTCGCGGAGGCGGTCGTGGAGGCACCGACACAGCAGGAGAGCGACGGGGAGGCGGTCGAGAAGCCCAGGCGCAAGCGAACGCGCGCCAAAGTGGCGGAAGTCGTCGCAGATGCGGCCGAAGACAAGCCGGCAGAGGACAAGCCAAGGCGCAAGCGAACGCGCGCCAAGGTCGCCGAGGTCGTCGCAGAAGCGG
>CALBXO010000071.1 GCA_937890335.1 uncultured Pseudomonadota bacterium
CTTGGCCGCAGCCGTGGGAATCCCCGTGGCGCTCTTCCACGGTGGTCTGATGGCGGCCATCTCCGTCACCACCGTCGCAAGTCTCGAGGCCGTCGGGGCGGTCCTCGTCATCGCCATGGTCGTGACACCTGCGGCCACGGCCCACCTGGTCACCCAGCGCTTGCACACGATGCTGGGCGTGGCGACCGTGCACGCCCTCCTGTCCGGCGTCATTGGGATGTACGTCAGCATCTGGATCAACTGCTCGACAGCGGGCGCCATGGTCTGCGCGGGGATGCTGCTCTACGCCACGGCCTTCGCTCGGGTCCGCTACCTGCACTGGCGCAACAAGGTGCGCATTCGCCGCTCCCTGGCGGTCTCGGCGTAACCCCCTTGCGCGCGCGTTCTACCGACGCATCTTTGACCGCTGCGATTGACCCTCCTGCGCGGTCGCGATAGACAACGCGGCCGGAGGAACGCATGGCTGAACACAGTTACGATCCCGCGACAATCGAGCCTCACTGGCAGGCGTACTGGAAGGAGAACAAGACCTTCCGCACCGACGACATCAGTGAGCGACCCAAGTTCTATGTCCTGGACATGTTCCCGTACCCCTCGGGTTCGGGGCTCCATGTAGGCCACCCTGAGGGGTACACAGCCACGGACATCACCACGCGCTACAAGCGCATGCGCGGGTTCAACGTCCTCCACCCGATGGGCTGGGACGCCTTTGGTCTGCCGGCGGAGAACCACGCCCTCAAGACCGGCACGCACCCCAGCATCCAGACCGCCACGAACGTCGCCCGGTTCAAGGAACAGCTGGAGATGCTGGGCTTTGCCTACGATTGGGACCGGGAGATCAACACCACCGATCCCAACTACTACAAATGGACCCAGTGGATCTTCCTGCAGCTGTACAACCGGGGCCTGGCCTACATCGCGGAGGTGCCCGTCAATTGGTGCCCGGCGATGGGTACCGTGCTGGCAAATGAAGAGGTCATCGACGGCAAGAGTGAGCGCGGCGGGCATCCCGTTGTCCGCAAGCCCATGCGCCAATGGATGCTGCGCATCACCGCGTACGCCGACCGGCTGCTCAACGATCTGGAGCTGCTGGACTGGCCCGCCGGCATCAAGGACATGCAGCGCAACTGGATCGGCAAATCTGTTGGCGCCGAGGTCGATTTCAAGCTGACGGAGGGCAGCGGCAACATCCGCGTCTTCACCACGCGTCCCGATACGCTGTTCGGCGCGACCTATATGGTCCTGTCGCCCGAGCACCCGCTGGTGGACATCCTGACCACCCCTGACCAGGCCGCCCAGGTGGACGCGTACCGCCAGGAGGCCGCGCATAAGAGCGACCTGCAGCGCACGGATCTGGCCAAGGACAAGAGCGGCGTCTTCACTGGCGGCTACGCCGTCAACCCGGTCAACGGCAAGAATGTCCCCGTGTGGGTGGCCGACTACGTCCTGATGGGCTACGGCACCGGTGCCATCATGGCGGTGCCGGGCCACGATGTGCGCGACTACGAGTTCGCGCGTAAGTTTGAGATCCCCATCGTCCAGGTCATCGCCCACGACGACGCCGACCTCGCCGAGGAGGCCTACACGGGTCCAGGTACCCTCACCAACTCTGGGCTGCTGGACGGCCTGTCCGTGGACGACGCCAAGGAGACCATCATCGGCTGGTTGGAAGAGCGCACGCTGGGCGCGCGCTCCATCAACTACAAGCTGCGCGATTGGCTGTTCTCGCGGCAGCGCTATTGGGGCGAGCCGTTCCCGATCATTCACCTGGAGGACGGGACCCACAAGGCCCTGCCCGAGGAGCAGCTGCCGCTGCGCTTGCCCGACGTGGACAACTACCAGCCCAGCGGCACCGGCGAGTCTCCTCTGGCGACGATTCGTGAATGGGTGGAGACCGAGGACCCAGCGTCGGGACACCCCGCCCTGCGGGAGACAAACACGATGCCGCAGTGGGCGGGCTCGTGCTGGTACTACCTGCGCTACATCGACCCTCACAACGACGGTATGCTGATCGATCCCGAGAAGGAGCGATACTGGATGCCGGTGGACCTCTACGTGGGTGGCGTCGAACACGCCGTGCTGCACCTGTTGTACGCACGCTTCTGGCACAAGGTCCTGTTTGACGCGGGCGTCGTGAGCACCCCTGAACCGTTCCAGCGGCTCGTCAACCAGGGCATGATCCTGGGCTTCTCCTACCGCTATTTCCAACAGGGCGAGGACGGCGCGCCCATCGGCCACAACGAGGTTCACAAGGACGGAGAGGGCTTCGTGCGCACCGCCGACGGCGCGTCGGTCCTGCCGCGGTACATCGCGATACCGGACGTGCTGTGGCGCGACGAGACGCCCTACCACCCCGAGCACCCGGAGCTCGAGCTGGAGGTGCTGACGGAGAAGATGTCCAAGAGCCGCGGCAACGTGGTCAACCCCGACGATGTCGTCGCCGAGTACGGAGCCGACGCGCTGCGCCTCTACGAGATGTTCATGGGGCCGCTGGAGCAGGTCAAACCCTGGGACACCCGCGGCGTGTCCGGCGTCCGACGATTCCTGAACCGCGCCTGGCGCGTCGCCATCGACGACCGTACGGGCGAAGTGCACGAGCGTGTCCAGGACACGCAGTACACGCCGGAGCTGCTGCGTTCGGTCCACCACACCATCCGCAAGGTGACTGACGACACCGAGTCGATGCGGTTCAACACCGCCATCTCCGCGATGATGGAGCTGGTCAACGAGATGGGCAGAATGGAGGCGGTGCCGCGCGAGGCGGTGGAGACCCTGGCCCTGCTGCTGTCTCCGTACGCGCCGCATATCGCCGAGGAGATCTGGCGCCGCCTGGGTCACGACAAGTCGCTGGCGAACGAGGCGTGGCCGACCTACGACGAGGCGCACCTGAAGGCCGACACCATCACCGTCGCAGTGCAGGTCAACGGGAAGGTGCGGGCCAAGATCGAGGTGGACGCCGACGCTTCCAAGGACGACGTGCTCGCCCAGGCCAAGGCACACGACCGCGTGTCGAATCATCTGGAAGGCAAGACCCTCGTGCGCGAGATCTACGTCCCCGGCAGGATCGTGAACCTGGTCGCGAAATAGCGCGCGCACCGCCATGATTCTCGCCCCGACCCCCGCCGCGCCTTGAAGCCGTCTGTCCCCGTTGATATGTCGTTGGGGCCCGCCACTCGTGGCGGGTCGCCCAGCGGCGATCAGACCCCACAGGAAGCCATGCCTACGAACGTCGAAGATGCGCAGACCGTCGTGAATTCCGACCCCGCCGAGCGATGGGGAGGCCTGAGCGCCGACCAGCTCGTGCAGTACTACCGGACGGTTTACCAGTCGCGGAAGCTCGATGATCGCGAGATCTCGATGAAGAAGGCCAACAAGATCTACTTCCAGATCTCGGGGGCCGGGCACGAGGTCCCGCTGGTTGCTGCGGGCATGTGCCTGAGTCCAGACAAGGACTGGTTCTATTGCTACTACCGCGACCGCGCCCTCATGCTCGCGCTGGGCATGACCCCGACCGAGATACTCAAGCACGCCACCGGCGCCGCCGACGAACCCAACAGCGGCGGTCGGCAGATGCCCTGCCACTGGGGACACCGCGATCTGAACATCGTCTCCAAATCGTCCTGTACCGGAACACAGTTCAACCAGGCCGCGGGCGCCGCACAGGTTGGGCAGATCATGTCGGCCGTGGACGCGCTCAAGGATCGCAAGGACGAGTACGCGGACGGCGAGGTCGTCTTTTGCTCCACCGGCGACGGCACGACCAGCCAAGGCGAGTTCTGGGAGGCCATGAACACGGCCTGCATCTGGAAGTTGCCAGTCCTCTTCCTCGTCGAAGACAACGGCTACGCCATCAGCGTACCCGTGGAGCTTCAGACCGCCGGCGGGTCCATCTCCAAGGTCCTGTCCGCGTTTCCCGGCCTGTACATCACCGAGTTTGATGGCTGCGATCCCATCGAGTCCTTCAGCGAGATGAAGGCAGCGGTGGACCACATCCGTGCCGGCAACGGTCCCGCCCTGTGCCACGCCCACGTGATCCGTCCCTACAGCCACTCCATGTCGGACGACGAGAAGATGTACCGCTCGCCCGATGAGCGCGAGGCGGAGGCCAAGCGCGACCCGGTCACGACGTTTGGGCAGTTCCTCGTGGACGAAGGCGTGCTCGACCAGGCTGGCCTCGACGCGCTGCGCGTGGAGGTCGACGCGGAGTGTGTTGCAGCGGAAGACGCCGCGGTCGCGGCCCCGACGCCCACTGCCGAGAGCGCCCTGGAGTTCGTCTACTCGCCCGACGTGGACCCCACCGGCCCAGCCTTCGATCGGCCGCCAGTCTTTGAGGACGACCAGGAGAAATCCATGGTCGATCTCATCAACAAATGTCTGCGCGACGAGATGCTCCACAACCCGAAGATGGTGATCTTTGGTGAGGACGTGGCCGACGTCAGCCGCGAGGAGAACCAACACCTCAAGGGCAAGGGTGGCGTCTTCAAGGTCACCCACAACCTTCAGCACCAATTCGGCGACACCCGCGTGTTCAACTCGCCCCTCGCGGAGGCGAACATCATCGGACGCGCCATCGGGATGGCCAGCCGCGGCCTCAAACCCGTGGTCGAGATTCAGTTCTTTGACTACATCTGGCCGGCGTTCATGCAGCTGCGCAACGAGATGAGCAACATCCGGTGGCGCTCGAACAACAACTGGAAGGCGCCGGCGGTAGTGCGCGTCTCCATCGGGGGCTACCTCAAGGGCGGCGCCCCGTACCACAGCCAATGCGGCGAGGTGTTGTTCACGCACACGCCCGGCTTGCGCGTGGTGTTCCCGTCCAACGGACTCGACGCCAATGGGCTGCTGCGAACCGCGATTCGCTGCGACGATCCGGTGCTCTTCCTCGAGCACAAACATCTCTACTACCAGCCGTACAACCGGGCCCCCTACCCCGGACCCGACCATATGATTCCGTTTGGGAAAGCCCGAACGGAGCGCGAGGGGACCGACCTGACCATCGTCACCTACGGCGCCCTGGTCGAGC
>CALBXO010000072.1 GCA_937890335.1 uncultured Pseudomonadota bacterium
GGAGTCCACGGCAGGCGCAGCCATCGACGTTCGGGCCGCCACCTCCGACTTTGCGCAGCGCTGGAACGCGGCCAGCGTAGCCATCGCCCTCCGGGACGCCGACGCGTCGTCGATCGGCCCCAAGATACGTCATCCGGACCGGTAAACCGTCCCATCATCTGCGATTCCACGCCGTACCCACCGGGTCTCTTTGCAAGGTCCGGAGGACGCGTATACTCGCGACCTGCACCACCCAGGAGATCCAATGAGGAAGCTGACGCCCCTGCTCGTTGCGCTGTTGCTGCTGACCGTTCCCGACCTCGCGCACGCGTTCTGCGGGTTCTACGTCGCCGGAGGCACCGCCGACCTGTACAACAACGCCACGCAGGTGGTGCTGATGCGCGATGGGACCCGGACGATCCTGTCCATGCAGAACAACTACGAGGGGCCCCTGGAGGACTTTGCCATGGTGGTCCCGGTGCCCGTCGTGCTCCAGCAGGACATGGTCCACACGCTCGACAAGTCGGTCTTCGACAAGGTCGATCAACTGTCGGCGCCGCGGCTGGTGGAATACTTCGAGACCGACCCGTGCCAACCCGACGATTACTTCGGCGGCAACAACGGCGCGGGCAACAACGGCGGCAACAACGGGGGCAACAACGGCGGGGTCGTTGTCGAGGCCGAGTTCAAGGTCGGCGAGTACCAGATCGTGATCCTGAGCGCCGACGAGGCCGGTGCGCTGACCCAGTGGCTCACGGAGAACGACTACAACATCCCCGACGGGACCGAGCCGACCCTGGCCCCCTACATTGATGGTGGATCGTACTTCTTCGTGGCGCGGGTGATCGCCGAGGAGGTCGCCTACGAGAACGGCCGGGCGCTCTTGAGTCCCCTGCGGTTCCACTACGACGACGAAAATTTTGTGCTTCCCATTCGCCTTGGGCTGATCAACGCCGAGGATGTCCAGGATGTCCTGGTGTACATTCTGGCGCGCAACCAGCGCTACGAAGTCGCCAACTACGACAATGTGTTCATCCCGACAAACATCGAGGTTCACAACGAGGTCCGTGGCGACTTTGGCAACTTCTACAACGCCCTGTTTGACCAGACGCTCGCCGCCACCCCGGGCGCCGTGGTCACCGAATACGCATGGAACGCGGGCACATGCGACCCCTGCCCTGGCCCGACGCTTGACCCCAATGATCTCGCGACACTCGGAGCCGACAGCATCGGCGACGGGGAGTCTGCCGCGTTGGATCGCAACTGGGTGCTGACCCGGCTGCACGCCAGGTATCCGGCCGGAACCGTCGGCGAAGACTTCGTGTTTCGCGGCGTCGAGACCGCCCAGGGTGGCCGGGGCTTTGGCGCCGATGCACACCCTGGTGTGACGCTTGGCGACGGTCGCAACAACTTTCAGGGCCGCTACATCATCTACCATCGCTTCGAGGACGCCATTGACTGCGCCGAGCCCATCCATTCGCGGTTTGGTTGGGGCGGACTGGACGCCGCACCAAGCTCCAACACCACCGGTGACGACTTCCGCACCGCCGGCGGGGACCTGTCCGAGTACCTGGCGCAGGACATCACCGACATCAACGCCACCGCGAACACACCGCTCGACCGTGGTCGCGCCGCTGGGGCGAACAACGGTGGCAACAACGGCAACAACGGCAACAACGGCAACAACGGCAACAACGGCGGCAACAACGGCAACAACGGCGCAAGCGGAAACAACGGCGCCAACAACGGAGACGGTGGGGGCTCGGGCGGCGACGACGGCTGCGCGACCGTCGTAGCCCAGACCACGCCGCTGGGCGCGCTGTTGATCGTGGGATTCGCCCTGTGGGCTCGCCGCCGTCGCTGAGCCTTGGCAACCGCGCCGATGGCTCATCAGACCGCGCGATGCACACCCAGCGACAACGCTGGAGTCCGGTCCAGGCCTGACGACCCTACAGATCGTCCGCGAACACCGCCGCATCGAAATCCGCCGCGGAGAATGGCATGTCGAGCCGCTCCTCGCGTTCCCAGCGCTGGTCGTACGGGTTCCGGCGGACGGGGAAACGTGTGGGATAGTAGTTGGACGCAATGATCGTGCGCGCGGCGCGGCGCGACAGCGGCTCGATCCCCGCGAGCTCGGCGCGACTCCGTGGCGTCAGGCACCCAGCGATCACTTCATCCACCGCAGCCTCGTCGTAGACCGACGGGGCAAACTCGCCTTTCGCCTCGCCATCCACAGGCACGGGCACGCCACCGTGCCACACAGACACCTCCCCTTCCCGCGCGAAAGGGTCCACCGGCTCCCCGTTGAGCCAGGTGTTGAAATGAATGTGGGGCAACCCAAAGGGGAAGGTGATGAAGCCGTCCAAGCCGCTGTACCCGGAGATGGCGATGGGCTCGCCGCGCCCCACCAACTGCCCCTCGCCGACCAGTGCGCGGGCCAGATGCGCGTAACACGTCATCAGGCCTCGGCCATGGTCGATGAAGACCTTGAGTCCGCCGCGGTTGAACTCGGACACCACGCGCACGACCTCACCTGGCGCCGCTGTCAGCACCGTGGTCCCGACCGGGATGCACAGGTCCGTGCCGTTGTGGCTGTCGTAGGTTGCGACCCGGCCGCGAAAGTCGCGCACCTGGGTGCGCTTGACGGACCAGCCAGCCTCCACAGGCGTCTGCGTGTGGTTGAACAGGTTGCTGAGGATGACCTTGCGCGGGACGGGCGCCCGTCCCCGCCACAGCGGGATGCCCAGCCGCGGATTGAGCAGTTTCAGGCTCGACGGACCCCACTTGCTCGCGGGGACGTCGTCCTCACCGGCGAGGGCGACCTTGGCCTGGCGGACTCGGAGGCGCCACGGGTGCAGGCCCATCGCCTCGGCCAGCGTCACTGGGCGGCTCACGCCGTCACCCCGAGGGCCGCAGCGTCCAGTCCGAGCAGTCCGATGGCGTTCTCGTGCATCACCATGGAGCGTTTTGTGGGCTCGCCCTCGGTGGCGATCAGGATCTTCGCGAGCCCCGCACCCTGGTGGTAGAAGGGCCAGTCGGTGCCGAACATCATGCGCTCGATCGGCGTCTCGGTGACGAGGCGTCGGATGTTGCTCACCCCCTGGCTGGCGATCTCCGCGTACACATTGGGGTAGGTGTTGATGAGCTCGATGGCCATGTCCATCTGGAGGGCGCCGGAGTGCCCGAGCACAAACGTCGTGTCGGGACACTCTCGCACTGCCTTCCAATAGTGTTTGACCTGGCTGCAATAGCGCCCCCAGCGCCCCTCGATGTCGACGGGCCCACAGTGCCAGAAGACCGGCAGGTCCAGGTCTCCGCAGGCACGGTACACGGCCAGCGCCTTGGGGTGGTCCGGCGGGAGCATCTGCACCGCGGGATGTATCTTCACGCCGCGCGCGCCCGCAGCCTTCTGACGCTCAAGGCGCTGTCGGTAGCCGGACTCAAACGGATGCACCGAGCCAAACCCGACCAGCACGTCATGATCACCCGCGACGTCGAGGAACGCCTCCGCGTTCCTGGAGATGGTTGGAAACTCGATGGGGAGGAGCACGGACGCGATGACGCCAAGCTCGCTCATCTCCGAGACCAGATTGGGCGCGGTGTGCGTGTCCCGCGGACCGCTGAGCCCGAAGACCCCGCCCAGACCCAGATCGCGCTTCATCGACCCGAGGCTCTCGTCGGTGAAGTTCCGGTTGGCGTAGACGTCGAGGTCAAGCTCCGCGTCGAGCGGCAGGTAATGCTCGGCTGGACGGGGTGCCGACCGCAGATCGACCGTGTCCTTCCGGATGAAGCTCAACGCCAGGTGCGTGTGAACGTCGATGGCCGGCCCAAACGCGGGGTCCCGCCGGAGCCGGCCGTCCTTCATCTCGAACCAGGGCAGATCGGCCAGTGCGTAGCTGGACTCGAATCGAGTTGGGAAGTTCATGGCGCTCGTGGGTTGAACCGCGGCCAGGCGGCGGCGGGAGCGCGATGGTACACAGACCGCGACTGGACACCAAGCGTGCCGGCGGTCAGTGCGCCAGGAGCAGAACTGCGGCGGTGAGCAGGGCCATGGCCACGACACCCACTCCGAGAACGAGCGCGGTGACGACCCCTTGGTTCGTGCGTACGGGCGGCCGGTCGGCCGTCCACGTCCTGGCCAGCGGACCCGACTTGGGAGCGGACTTCCGAGCCGCAGCCGGTGGCGCAGGCTGCCTGGTCGGGGTTGCGACCGGCTTCGCGGCCACCGCGGGGGCGTCGGGTGCGGTGTTGAAACGGAGCGCCGGGGTGACGATGGTCTGGAGTGCCTCCATCTCGTCCGTGTCGGGGATGGCCGCGCGGATGTGCGCGAGATTCATGGGCTCGGTCATCTCCTCGAGTCGGCCCAGATCGACGCCAGCATCGCGAGCCGCCGAATCGAGCTCCTCAAGCAGCTGGCGGGCGCTCTGGGGCCGATCGTCCGGACTCTTGGCCATCAACCGGCCGATCAGCTGTTCCACGCTCGGGGGAACGCGCTGGGAGCACGGCGGTACGGGGTCCACGACGTGCGCCTTGAGGACCGACAACAGGGAGTCGCCGGTGAACGGCAGACGGCCCTCCAGCATCTCGAAGAGCAACACCCCCACGGAGTACAGATCCGTGCGGGCGTCGATGGTCTTCCCGGTGGCGTTCTCGGGCGCCATGTACTCCGGCGTCCCTACCGTCATGCCCGCCGCCGTCAGCGCCGGCATGCCTTCCGCCGCGACCCCAACCAGCTTTGCGATGCCGTAATCGGCGACTTTCGCCTCCTCGAAGGACCCGTTCTGGGAGATGAGGATGTTGGCCGGCTTGAGGTCGCGGTGCACGATGCCAAGTTCGTGGGCCTCGGCCAATGCGGTGACCATCTGGCGCACAAGGCGCAGCGCCCTGCCCACAGCCATGGGGCCCTCACGGTCCACAACGGCCTCCAGAGAGGGACCGTCGACATACTCCATCGCGATGAAGAGCGAACCGTTACCGATGTGATCGCACTCGATGATCTGAACGGAGTGACGACTACCGAGCTTCCCGGCGGCGTCGGCCTCGCGGCGAAACCGGGCGGCGATGCTCTCGTCCCGAGCCAGGCTCGGCTTGAGCACCTTGACGGCCACGCGGTGGCCGGTGCGTTGGTCAGTCGCCGCGAAGACGCATCCCATTGCGCCCTCGCCGATGGGGGCCTCAATGAGATACCGTTCTGCGATGAGGACGCCAGGCAGAACCTCGTTGAGGCCTCTGGCCTGGTCAATCACAGCTTGAAAGTCGATCTCCATCTCGTCATATCCCCGTCTCACCTACCAAACCACGATCGTGGTATCGGCACTTTGGCGCGGGGCGTGAACGAAAAAGTCTGAGGCCTTGACGACGGGAGCCAGTTTCACCGGGGCGCGCGCCGGCCGGGCACCCATCCGAACCGCAAACGAGAGGCCAAGCTGACCTCATTGAGGCATCGGATGGGCCTCGAACCAGTCGAGCAGTAGATCATTGCCCCAATCCTGGGGTACGCGCCCGATGGTGTCTTCGGACAGGTATTGCCAGCCACGCGGCCAGGTGTGTCCGCCGCCATCGATGCGCAGCAGCTCGGTGTCGGCGTCGCACCCAGGCCAGGTCAGCAGCACCGACGTCGTGCCGTCCTCCGTGGTGTCGGGCAGGCTCGTCTCCACAGGCTCCCCTTCACAACTGTTGATGGCCGCCCACTCGTCCATGGACCGCCGGACCGGGACGTGCTCCTTGCCGGGCTGGCCCACAATCCAGCTGGAACATTCGGGAACGCCGCCCTCAAATCGCCAGCAGGGGTCCTCCGACCCGTGGACATGGAGGACGGGCACCGCGCGCTCCGGAGCGCACTCGTGGCTGACGGTCAGCTGCATGGCGCCGCCAATGGGCGCGATGGCTGCGACCTCGTCGGACAGCTCGCAACCAAGGCGGTGACTCATCGCCCCACCGTTGCTGATGCCCGTCGCGAAGACCCGCGCCCGGTCCACGTTGAGGCGCCCGGCGACGTCGGCGATCAGATCGCGCACATACCCCACGTCGTCCACATCCTTCTCGCAGGCCAGGCCGGACGTGCACCGGTAATTGTCCACGCCCCCACCGCTGTTCCATGTGCGAAAATTGCCCACGGCGCCCTTGGTGCCGTCGGGCGCGACCACGGCGAAACCGCGTGCCAGCGCCCGAAGATGAAGGCATTCCGGGTCGTCCAGATCGGCATCCGGACAGGCGCCCCGCAGAGCGCCGTACCGGTTCCCGCCGCCACCGTGGAGCACGAGCAGGACGGGCACGGGCTCGCCATCGTACCCATCGGGAACCAGCACATCGTAGCTTCGATCGTCGTATCCGGCGACCTGGCATGTCATGGCGCTACCGGCGGAGGCCGTCTCGGCGCACGGTTGGGTCTTGAGCCGCGCGCAGCCCGTGACCACGGCGAGCACGGCGAAGATCAAGAAAACAACAAGGGTCTGTTTCATCCAACATCCAGCCTGGTGGCAAACCGGGCGCGAGCGCCCATGCCACGCAATTCAAGGAGACCGTCCACTCTCCACTTCAGGGACGCGCCAGCACCGTGGGGCGTTAGGGCAGATCCCCAACAACCTCCCGGCAGCGGGCGAGACCGTCTGAGTAGGACGGACTGGGGCCGACGCGGACACCATGCGGGGAGCCAGACGGAGGACGGGGAGCCATGCGACCCCTCACTCGACGCGGCACTCCTGCAGAACCTGGAGGCGGTCAAATCGATGGAAGTTCGTGAAGAACCCAGTGGTACCGGAGAAGCCGATGAAGCCGCCCTTGAAGTTCAGGCCCGGGACCTCACCGTCGATCACGGTGACGCCGTCCAGGGTCACCACAACGCGGGCGCCCTCCACTTCCACGGTCACATCGTGCCACTGCTGGTCCTCGATGGTCGGGATCTCAGCCCAGAGGTGGTGCGTGCCGGGATCGCCGTTGGTCATCACGCCGATGTGGTTCTCCGGCGTCGGGTCCGTGTGCAGCTCGTTGTCCCCGTTGAAGACGTTGTGCCAGGTGTCGAACTCCACGTGGAAGCCGTCTACCTCCCAGTCGCCCCAATCCCCGCCGACACCATACCCGAGCGCGCCGCCGGAGCCCGCCTCGGCATTGAGGCGGTCGAGCTCGGCGACGTCCGCGACGTCAAAGACGCTCATGGCGAACCCGTCGGCGCCAGTGCCTCCCCCGGTCCAGATCCGGAACCGGATGGCTACGTCGCCCGGATTGACGATGTCCCGGATGTTGTAGATCGCGCCTTTGCGCCCCTGAACGTTGCCGGTCATCTCCAACCAGCCACCTGGATCCCAGAACGCGTCGCCGTAGATGCGCCACGCGGCACCGTTGATCTCGGTGTCAAAGGTCTCCGGGTCTCCCCATTGGCAGATGCCGATGCGCACCTGGGCGTTGGCCACAGCCCCATCTGGGTTCGTCGCGATCAGCGTGATGTTGTGCCAGCCCGGCGTCAGGGCGTCGGTGGTGAAGCCGGTCAGCCCGTCGCGGTTCGGCGGGCCGTCAAACAGCGGCCCGTCCACGTCGCTGACCCACCGGACTGCGAGCATTCCAGGCGCGTGCAGCGTGTCACCGACCACGCCCCGGAAGTCGATCGGGGTGCCCACCTCGATCACGTCGCGCCCCGCCGGCTGGGTGATCTCGGCAGACGGCACCCCTGCGGGTTCCGGAGTGTCTGCGTCGGCGTCGGCACCGGTGTCCGGGTCCGCGTCCGGAGTCGCGTCGCCGTCCGCGATCACGTCCGGCGTGTCCTCCCCGGCGTCGTCCACATCCGGCGTCTCGCCATCCGCGGGAACGTCGGCCTGCGCGTCGGTCTCGTTGGTGTCGCCGGTCTCCTCGGCGTCTACATCCGCGAAGTCGGAAGTGTCCCCGCCGGCGTCGTTGCCCGGCTCGACATTCGACCCACCGTCGCCCGCATCGTCCGTGCAGGCAAAGAGCAAGAGTAGAAGAGCAAGGGCGACGTATCTTCTCATCGGGACCTCGTGGCAGCAGATCGTGCGCCGAGCATAGCATGCAGGCGGCAGCTGCGGCAGGCGTTGGGCAGGCGCCGCCATCTGTGACCGGCGCCGCGGATCTGGCACACTGACACCATGACAAAACTAACTCCGCTGCTGATCTGCGCTGTTCTCGCCTCCGGGTGCAAGACCACTCCTGCGACCCCGGCGGCACCCGAGACCGGACAAGGCACGCCCGTGGCCCCGACCTGGCCGAACGCCGCCGGCGCCGCCAGCTTCAGGCCAGTCCTCACGGTGGACGGGCGCCCGTACCTCCACGTGGCCAACGCCCTGCACAGCTTCAAATGGTCGGAGCCCGAGTCGCTGCAGGACCTGTCGTTCCCCAGCTGTTTTGACGACGAGGAAGTCGAGTGCCCCAAGGTGCAGCCAGCCTCCGACGCGGCGGTGGCCAAGGTGGGGCCGGCGCCACAGGCGGGCAGCGTCTACCTGGTCACCCACACGGGGCTGTGCGCCCCGAAGCTCGGTACCCTGGTCACGATCAACACCACCGGGTGCGACCCGTCGGTCGCCCTGGCCTACCCGATGACCGGCTGCGATGGTGCGTACGCGCCGTTGGCACTCACCGGCGTGGCAAACGGCGCAGACCTCCGCTGGCGCGCCGCCGTGGACGGCCCAAAGGAGCACTACGCCGCCGGCGCAACGCTGGCGGACCCCGGCCACAACGCGGCCGTCGCTACCTGGTTCAAGGCGAGTGTTCCGGTCGCGCCGGGCGTCCCATTGGAGGCCCGCGCGCTGTTGGTGACCGCGACCACCGAGCACGAGTCGGTGCAGGCCCGAATGGCGGCCGCCCACCTCCACAGACCGCAGTGCGAGGACGAGATCTTTGAGCTCGACGCCGTCGGCATCCAGGCGGGGGACAGCTGGCACCCGGTCCCCGACGTCGGTCATCTGGCCGGCGTAATCTCATCGGGCGGCCACGCCGTCGCCCTCGTCACCAACGACACGATTCACTTCGGCGTCCACCTGCGCGCGGAGGGCTACGCATTCAACGACGGCGGGTCGTTCGAGTACTACCGTGACAACGAAGAGTGCTACGACACCGGCAAGATCGGGTACGAGCAGGACTGCGCACCGTAGGGCGTCCAACCCGAGGCCCCGTGCACGAACCGCCGCCCAAGGGGCCATTACGGCCGGGGCGTCGACCCTGTGCGGGCGCCAGGCAGCAGGACCGCAGGATGCGGCGCGTCAACGCGCGGTTACGGACTATTGGTTCTTCACATCTGCTGCGAACCGCTGCTTGAAGCCCGCGGCGATCACCGCCTGCGCGGGCTTGTCCTGGAAGACGTAGTGTCGCTCCGCAGCGTTGGATTGGGGGACAGTGATCTTGTACTTCCAGATGAACATGCCGCCAAACCACTCCCAATTGGGCGCCACGGCGAACAGGCTGCGGTAGGCGGCGGCCTGCTCTTCCAGGTCCTCCGTGTCGCGCTCGGAGGGCCACGCCCAGGGCGCCTTGGCGCAGCCATCCACGCTGGCAAATCCGACCTCGGTAAAGACGATGGGCTTGCCCCATTTCTCGCTCATCTTCGCCAGTTCAACCGCGCGCTCCTGCCAGCGCTCCTTCATGTACGCGTCCGTTGGCTCTGTGTCCTTGGCGATCTTGAAATAGGCGTTGATCCCGATGAAATCGAGGTCGTCCCAGAACGGGAGGTCCGCCTCGGATTCATGCGCGGCGTAGGTCAGGGGCCCGTGGTAGACCTTGCGAACCGCGGCGATGACCTTGCGCCATTTGTCGGCGTGGGCGCGGCTGGACTCCAGGTACTCAAGACCCACGCAGAAGGCGTCTGCGCCCAGCTCCTGCGCGGTCTGCGCCTCCACCACGATCCAGGCCTCGTAATTCTCAAACCAGGTGGCCCAGTCCTCCTCCGATTTCATCCGGATGGTTCCGCGCCAATTGTTGCTGCCGTCCCAGAACTGGTTGGACCAGATGTGGGGTTTGACCATGACCTTGATGCCGCGGTCGTGGGCGTTCTTCACATCGGCTTCCAGCTTGTCCCACCCATCGCGGAAGCGGATACCGGGTTCATTCACGCTGTTCTGGTAGGAAAACGGCGTGACGGCAATCCAGTCGACGCCGATGTCGCCCTTGATCTTATCGAGCCCCTTCTTGGCCCCCTCCGACCCGTACCAATTGGAGCGGTCGCCCCAATTGGCGTCCCAAGCGACGCCGCGGGCCACGCCCTTCCAGCGCTGGGCATCGCTGGGAAGTTGTGCCGCAGCCCCAGGCTCTGCGTGGCTCTCCGCTCCGGCGATGCTCGACGCCCGCGACACCGGTTTGGGATCGGCTGGGCGCTCCGTCCGGTTGCAGCCCGCCAGGCAGACCACCGTGAGACACAGAATCAGAGGGCGTTGGCTTGTCGTAGTCATGGGCACCGAGTGGAGGACCGTGGGATCACCGGTCCACACAAGTGTAGGCGCAAATCCTGCTTCGCCAACCCCGCCGGAACGGTCGGGAATTCCAACGTGGTGTGATAGACCGGTCCAGGCCCTTTGGAGAAACCATGCAGCGCCCACACACACGCCTGTCCCCGTCCCCGCCGTCCACACTCGGTGGCCGCGACCTGCACGCGCTCCCCGCCGTGTCCCTGGCCGCCGCGATCCGCAACCGTGAGATCTCGGTCGTGGAGGTCGTGGAGGCGCACATTGCGCGTGTCCAGGCGGTGAATCCGCACATCAACGCTGTGTGCGTGGAGCGTTTTGACGCGGCCCGCGCCGAGGCCGGGCAGGCGCAGGCGGCCGTGGAGCGCGGCGACAAGCTCGGCCCGTTTCACGGCGTGCCCTGCACCATCAAGGAGCTGATCGCGGTGGAGGGCCTGCCATGGACCGCCGGCGTGGTGGCCCGTCGCGACGTCCGCGCCACGGAAGACGCGCCGCAGGTGGCGCGACTGCGCGCGGCGGGGGCCATCATACTGGGCCTGACCAACATCTCGGAGTCCGGCCTCTGGTTGGAGTCGGACAACAAGATCTACGGCCGGACCCGCAACCCCTGGGACACCCGGAGAATGG
>CALBXO010000073.1 GCA_937890335.1 uncultured Pseudomonadota bacterium
CACTGATCACGCTCGCAAGGAGAGTGGCGTGCTTTCTTCGCCGAGGTCATCTAGTTTCGGAACTTCCACGCCGCCATGAATGCGAACGCGCCGACAGCCCCGACGCCGAGGAGCACCATCACGCCCACGTCTGCGATGGCCGCCCCAAGACCGTCGGCACCGCCGTGGTGTCCCCAGGTTCCACAAGCCCAGGACTGCGCGGAGAGCAGAAACGACAAAGCGAATGCGGCGAGAACGATTGGCTTCTTCATGCGCAGCCTCCACAGCAATCGTCGGGCCAGGGTCTGACGCGCGAGTCAGTGGCGTCAGCAACGGGATCGAGGTGGGGTTTGACTGCGCAATCCAATGCGCAGTCGGAGAGTAGAGTTCGCACCGCGACTGAACGAGCCACTGTCGCGGTCCGCCGCGACCCTTCGTTCAGAACTCGCCCTGCGAGCGCCGGATGATTTCATCGACGACCTGTTCAAGCGGCGCGGTTGCGTCAATGGTCACCCCCGTTCGGGGTAGGTCTTCTCGGGTTTCTCGCAGCCGGAGGATGAGGGCGCGTTGGCTCCCGGTCTTCCCCCAGTCATTGTCGTCGCGCGCCGGTCTCGGCCAGCCACGCGTAGTACTGCGCAATGCCGCGGCCATCCACCAGGGCCGCGTCATCTTTGGCACCGTGAGCTTCGGGGTGCTGTGGGTCGGCGAGGGGATCGTGGCCAATCTTGGAGGCTGCGTCTTGGAGCAGTCGCGCTACACGTGGTATCGAAATCGACCTTCACAGCGGGAGCCACCATGTCTGAGCCGACGACCATCCTCCAGAGCGCACTGCAGTGGGAGCGCGACATCCCAGACCACAGATTCATGTTCCAGCCGCTCGGTGGATCGGCGGACAACGTCAAGGTCTACACCTGGGCCCAGATGATGGACGAGGCGCGCCGTATGGCGGCCTGGATCAAGACCCAGGACTGGGAGCCGGGGAGCATGATCGCCTTGTGCTCCAAGAACTGCGCCTGGTGGGTGATGGCGGATCTGGCCATCTGGATGGCGGGTCATGTCACGGTGCCCATTTACCCGACGCTCGACGCAGATACCGTGGGCTACATCCTGGAGCACTCCGAGGCCAAGATGCTGTTCGTCGGCAAGCTCGACGCGGTCTGGGACGTGATGAAGGCGGGCGTGCCCGATGGCCTTCTGCAGGTAGCGTTCCCGCTGTCGCCGCAAGGCCCCTACGAGCGCTGGGACGACCTCATCGGCAGTGTCGATCCGCTGCAGGAAGTCGCCGACCGGCAACCGGAGGAGCTGGCGACGATCATCTACACGTCGGGCAGCACGGGACGGCCCAAGGGTGTCATGCAGAGCTTTGAGAACATGTTCGCCTGCACCCGCGGACTGGCAGAGGCGATCACACTCCTGGAGGGCGACCGCTACCTGTCGTACCTGCCCATGGCCCACGGCATGGAGCGGTGGCTTGGAGAGTGCAGCTCGCTCTACAACGGCAAGGGGGAGCTGTATTTCGCCGAGTCCATCGACACCTTTGTGCGGGACCTCCAGCGCGCTCGCCCGACGATCTTCCTGTCCGTGCCTCGGCTGTGGGCCAAGTTCCAACTCGGCGTGTTTGCGAAGATGCCGCCCAAGAAGCTCGATCTCTTTCTGAAGATCCCGATCCTCAGCGGCATCGTGAAGAAGAAGATCCTCACCAACCTGGGGTTGGCCCAGTGCCGCATGGCGGGCAGTGGCTCGGCGCCGATCCCCAAGGAATTGATCGAGTGGTACAAGCGCCTGGGCCTCGAGCTGCTCGAGGGCTACGGGATGACCGAGAACTTCAACTACAGCCACATCAGCAAGCCCGGCGAGGGTGTGCCCGGCTACGTGGGCACACCGTATGATGACGTAAAGGCCCGTATCGCCGACGACGGCGAGATCCAGGTGCTGAGCCCGGGCGCGATGCTGGGCTACTACAAGCAGCCCAACGAGACGGCGGACACGTTCACCGAGGACGGTTGGCTCAAGACCGGCGACCGTGGCGAGATCGACGAGGATGGCCGCCTGAAGATCACAGGTCGCACCAAGGAGATCTTCAAGACCAGCAAGGGCAAGTACGTAGCGCCGGCACCCATCGAGAACCTGCTCAACAACCACCCACGCATTGAGCTGGCATGCGTTGGCGGCTCTGGGTATCCGCAGCCCAGCGCGGTGATCAAACTGAGCGAGGAGGCCTGGAAACAGGCGCAGGGTGGCGGCAGGGAGGAGGTCGCCCGAGACCTCGAAGCCCACCTTGGCGCGGTCAACGCCCAGCTGCCCAACTTCGAGCGCCTCGCCTTCCTGGCCGTCGTTGCCGAGGAGTGGCTCCCCGAAAACGGCTTCTTGACCCCGACGATGAAGATCCGGCGAGCGTCCATCGAGAAGGCGTATGGTCCGTTCAATGATGGATGGTACGGCCAGGGCACCAAAGTGGTGTGGCACGAGCCGAGCACCTGACGCTCGTGACCCGACTGGCGCCGACAGCGCATTGGAACGCTATCTCGGTGGCGTCAACGCGCTTGAGGAAGATTTCCGTCCGCCCGTCCCACGGCGACTGTGCCCCGTTGTCGACAACCGGGTGTCACGGACCGGGCACGGTACGGAGCGGCCGTCAGCCTGCCAGTCGATCGGCGACGGGCGAGCTGGTCTCGTTCTCGTCGACGCCCCAGGCGCCCACCGGCACACAGGCGGTGCCGGCCACGACGAGAAGTGTCAGCGCGATGGCGATCGCTCTAATCATCGCTGCTCTCCGCCTCGGGCGCATCCAGCCCAGTGATGAAGCCCGAGACCGCCGTCACGCGAAAGATCATGGACATGCCGTCGCAGTTCTCGCCGTCGGACGAGTAGTCGGAGAAGCGCTCCCAAACGCATTCCAGCTCGCCACGGTTGGCCCCGATGGTGGTCACGGCGTGTCACCTGGCGCTGCACCCAGGTCCCAGCCTTGCCACGGCTACTCGTCTTCTGAGGGGTCTCGAGGCGCGAAACGCTGACGAAGAGTCTCAAGAGCGTCCGGATTTCCAATGACGGTGAGCCGGTCTTCAGCGCGGTCGCCTCTCATGGCGAGAAATGCATGAGTGGCTCGAAGTGCTGCCGCTGCCCCGTGTCCGCCTCAACCCCGTCCGACGACCGGTCCCGGCGAGCCCGTGATCCGAGGAGCCGGATGCGGTAGTTCCGCACGTCCGGATCTGTGGGGGGGAGGCCCGCCGTGCTTACGGCGGGACCTCTCTACCCGACTATCAGCGTTTCCTGCGTCGGTGGGGCTTGCGAGTCTTCAGCCCCAAGCTCGCCACATCTTCCCTGACGGCTCGGGATAGTTTGAGGCGGCCCCGTCTGGCGAGCGCCGTTCCCTTGGCGGAGACCATCTTGCGCTTGCTCCTCGGCGCGGGCCCCCACAGCCCAAAATCCGGCGGATCCCGCTTGCACCGGACTCGCCGCTTTGCGTAGGGATTGAGAATCGCGTAGCGAGCCTGGAAGTTGTTCACTTTCGCCGGCGCGCTGCCTTGACTGGCGAAGCTGCCGTCCCGCCCTGGCTGGCCACGGCCACCGGCCAGGGGGGGCGCCTGGCGAAACACCAGATCCTCCCCAGGGTCATCGGGTGAGTACCGGCCATGCAGCCGCGTGAGGACCCACTTGTTCGATCCCCCGGTCACATCCTGGCCCAGGGTCAAGTAGTCCCGCGCCGTCATGCTGCCGGGGGGGCACGGGTCGCATTTGTCACTATCCCAAGCGTACTCCGTTACCCAGGCGCCGGGATTGCGCGCCAGCGTCTGGTCGAACAGCGCCGCGTAGAACTCGCTGAACCGCTTCCTGACCGTTGCATCGACCACGATGTTGGTGGGGATGGTCACGTTGGGGCGGTTGGCGACTTCGTAGCGATGCTCGCGCGCGAGGACGCTCACGATGAGATCCTGCGCGCCGTCCGCGTTGAGCATCCCGAGTCGGATAGGCAGGGAGAGTGTCTCGGCGTCGTAATGGATCCGCAACGCGGACAATACTGCCCGCCCGTCGACCAGTTTGATCTTGGTCACGTCGACCTTGGCGACGAGAAACTTCGATCCCCGCTCTACGTACGGGGCGAGCAGTCGAGCCGCGTCCGGCGGCAGTTTGTACCCATTGCGTTGCAGCCACTCGGAGAGCCCGGTCGAGTCGTCCGCCCCCAGGATCGTGATGTCGTACTCGCCGACCTTGAATTGGTTCAGGACGTAGATACCGGCGTACTCTAAGGCCGGACCCGCCGCGAGATGCGCAATGCGATTGTCCCGCCAGCAGGGATCGACCTCCCAGTACTCGACCAGACGTGGGGCGCCGGTGACATCGACTCTGGCAAAGACCTCGTCAGGCAGGATCTTCACCTGGTCAGGCTCCAGCACCTCGGGCACGGGTACGACCAGCGCGAAGTCCTCGGGCGGCCCCCGATAGTCGTTCTGCATCGACAAGACGGTGCGGGTCCCAGACCGCATCAGGACCACGTGGCTTGCGCTGTTCGACAGCTTGCCTTCGGCACCCGACACGTAGAATCCACAAAAGGCTGCTGCCGGACCAGCGGCAAGGAGCGTGGCCAAAGCCACGGCGAATTGGAACGGTCTGCTCATTCTCACTTCCTCAGGGAGCGCCGTTTCTCGACCCATCCTCGACCCTATGGCCCCTTCCCACAAACGCACAACGGCACCCAGCGGGTTTGCTTACACCTGCAACCGTCGGGCTTCCACTGTGCCGCCGAGCCACTTGCGGGCGTCCCGCTGCCCCTGACCAACGCCGGGCTGCCCCGACCCATCGATTCGCGGTTCTGGCCAGAGCGCGCGCGTCGTGACCTCGCTTGAGATCTTCCAGGAACAAGTGATCGTCGGCAACCTGAGTGGATCCCGAGTGGACGAGCAAAGCGCGCTGCTCCAGGCGGTTGTGGGTTGCTGGCTTCGGCAGTGGGGTCCGCGGACTGGCAACTGCGGAAGATGCGGTCAGTCCGTCACCTCCGCCAGGAAGCTCCCACGTCCCTGGTAACTGCCTGGAACGGCCTGGGGCCGGGCCAGGATCGAGACCTTGTACTGACCCGAGGACGGGATCTCGCAGGAGAGATCCACCAGCGCCTCGCCGCTCGTTCCGCACCGGGTCAACGGCCCGTCGCCGCGTCGGAACCCAACCAGGACCTCGCGACGTTTCGGGTTGCGCATACGGACGGAGAATGTGCGCCCGGGGGAGACATGTGCGCGGTTGGGTGTGATCAGCTCGAGCCCGTCTGCGAAGAAGCTGGGTCTCAGCTGAGGCCGCCGGGTGAACACCGCGCGCGACACGGGCGAGTCCAGGAGCTGCCAGTCGGGGTCGTTGGGGTAGTGATCCATCCCAAAATACTCCGGCGGCGTGAAGAGGTACGACGAGCGGCTCGGTTTGGTGTTGTCCGCCTTGCCGATGCCGCGGCGGCAATCCCAGGTGACGTCCACGAGGTACCAGTTCCCCTCGATGAACACCGCGTTCCAAGCGTGCCCCCCCGTCGCCAGGCCTCCGTCGGGCGACCGGGATTTGCCGCGCACATAGCGCACGTCAAACCCCAGCTGCTGGCCCAGAGCGATCATGAGGCGCGAGTAGCCTGCGCAGACGCCGCGACGCTCGCGGAAGACGCGTTCGGCGGACTGGTCTCTGATGCCGCTCTCCAGGGCCGGGTAGTCGTAGTAGATGTTGTGGGCGACCCAGTCGTGGAGAGCCTTGATCTGCAGGAACGGGTCCGACTCGCTGCGTCGGACATAGGCTGCCAGGGACTCGATGCTCTCCTCGGCCTTGGGCGGGATGTCCACGATGGCGGGATGCATGGCGGCAGGCAGTGGCCACTGGGGCGCGGTTCCCGCCACCCGGGGTGTCCCTATGGGCGCGGCCCGTCGCGGCGCAGCGGGCCGTGGGCGAGCTCCACGGTCTTCGACCGCCCAAGCGGCGAACGGATCCGTCGCGGCGGCGTCATACACGAAGGAGAGAAGGCTCGCCGTCCGGAGCAATCCCTCCTGTACAACCACAGCGGCGATCTCGGCGCCGACACCGGCCGCCCAGACGACGCGGGCCCCGCGGACACCGGCGTCGCCCGCCCTGAGGGTTCAGGCGCGGCTGCTAGCGGCTGCTCGGCGAGCGGCTCCAGCGGCTGGCTCGCCTGGCGCCGACGCTGAGGACCCCCACAAGACTGAGGAACCAAGACCCCGACCGCGAAAGCAAGGTCGCGAGAGCGGGGAACGGGTAAGAGCTGAGCGGCGAGCCGTCGAACCATTGAGTTGGTGATGCACACGGAGACCGTTGCTCTCGTGACCCTCTCGAGCCATTTGTCTCGCCGATCATCGGATCAACCCACGCGAGCGGCACTGTGAATCCGAGGCAGATTGTTGAGGTGCGCCGCTTCACCAACGCTTGACCGGTGCCATCAATCAAGCGGCCCATTTTGCGTCAGCCACACACGGCGTCGAAAGCCCGAACTTCAGTCGCAGGCGCTGTAGGCTGAGCGGCAATCGGCGTCGGACGGGGACTGATCGTCCAGGCAAGCCAGGCAGCCCTCTTGTCGCTCGGACACAGGGTGGTCCTCGCAGGCATCGTTTCCGGCGATGCGGTAGCCGGCCAGCTGCAGGCGGGTACCGATGCACTCGCGCTGGCCGACGCTCAGGCGTTCCCACTCGTCGCAGAGGTCGGAGCCGGTGTCCGTGTTGGCGCCGTTGTTGGAG
>CALBXO010000074.1 GCA_937890335.1 uncultured Pseudomonadota bacterium
TACGAGTCGGAGTTGATGGAGGCGGACGAGGCGATCAACACCTTCCGGACGATCCGGGATCTTGATTCCGGGGACATGGACGCCGTCCGCTCGCTCAACCGTCTCTACACCCACCAGGAGCGCTGGGTGGACCTCCTGGACGTCCTCGATGTTGAGCGCGGACTCGTGTCCGAGGCCGAGATGGACGGGCTGGAGATCCAGATGGGCCGGCTGCTGGAGGATCACCTCTACGACACCGTTCGGGCCATCGACCTGTACCGTCAGATTGTGGAGCGCAGCCCGGACAACGAAGACGCCGTGGCGGCGCTGGAGCGGCTCCTGACCGAGCCGGACTACCGGGCGCGCGCAGCCAAGGTGCTCGAGCCGCACTACGAGCGGCAGTGCAACTGGGAACGGCTGATCGACGCGCTCGAGCTGGAACTGCAGGACACAGACGACGCCGACCGGCGGCGCGCTGTGCTCGAGCGGGTGGCCTCCATTCAAGAGACCTCGCTCCAGAACCCGGCGATGGCCTTCATCACGTATGGGCGCGCGGTCCGGCAGCATCCGGAGCACGTCGCGGCCCGCGAACAATTGGAGCGGCTCGCCCAGGCCCAGGGCAGTTGGGACGAACTTGTCGCCATCTACGAAGTGGCTCTGGACGACATCTACGATCACGATCTTGTGTCCCGGCTCAACCTGCGGCTCGGGCAGATCTACGACAACAAGCTCGACAACACCGACGACGCCATCGGGCGCTATGAGCGGGTCCTGGAGCTGGACGAGCACCAGCCCGAGGCGTTGGACGCGCTGGACAGACTGTTCCAGAAGGCGCAGCGGTGGGACCGGCTCACCGACGTTCTGGAGCGCAAGCTCCACGTCTCCGACGGCGCCGACCGTCGCGAGTTGCGGTATCGCCTGGCCTATATACTTGAGGTCATCTTCTCCGACCTGGACCGGGCGCTTGGTCACTACCGGACCATCCTTCAGAGCGATCCGAAGCACGGAAATGCGAAGGAGGCCCTTGAGCGCCTTCTGCAACACGAGTCCCACCGCGCCGAGGTTGTGGATGTACTCGAGCCTCTCTACCGAGAGGCGCAGGAGTGGGATCGACTCGTGACCGCCCTGCAGCTTCGCCGGGAAATCATGGAGGACCCGTTCGATGCTGCCGAATTGGCGCTGCGCACTGCCGCCCTCCAGGAAGAGCAACAGGGCGACCAGCTGGGCGCGTTCATGACGTACTGCGACGCGCTCCGGGGCACCCCTGGTGACGAGGGCACCGCGGGGAACGTCGAGCGGCTGGCGGAAGTGTGTGACACCTGGGCCGACGCCTGCGCGTTGTTTGACGAGCTCATCGAGAATGTTGACGACGAGATCGACGCGCGTTCGATGACGCTGAAGGTGGCCGGCTGGTACAAGTCCAAGCTGCGTGACCTCCAGTCGGCCGACGACCGCTACCGGCGGGTGCTTGAGGGCGATCCCGAGAACAGCGAGACCATCGACGCGCTGGTTGGGATCTACACTGAGCAGCGGCGGTACTCGTCCCTGTACGAGATCTACGACCACAAGGCTGGCGTCGTGTTTGACGTGGCACAGCGCAAGAAGATCTACACACGCATGGCTCGCCTCGCGTCCGAGCAGCTCGGGGAGCCCGAGCGCGCGGTGGAAGCCTACGAGAAGCTGCGCGCCGCGGACGATACCGACATCGACGCGCTGGCGGCGCTTGAGGAGCTCTACGGCAACGCTGGGCGCTGGGAGGACTCCGCGGAGGCTCTCGAGCGGCGCTCGGACCTCGTCGATGACCCGACTGAGCGCGTCGCACTCCGCATGCGGCTCGCGGAGGTCGCGCACCTGCAACTCGACGATGTTCACCGTGCGATCGACGCCTACCGCTACGCCGTCGACATCGACGCTGGCAACATCGAGGCGCTGTCGAACCTGGCCGAGCTGCTCGAGTCCACCGAGGACTGGGCAGGCCTTCAGGAGACGCTGGGCCAATGGCTGCAATTTGCGCCGGACGACGCGGCGCGGGTGAAGCTGCACCTCAGGGCGGCGTCCGTCTCCGAGCTGCGCTTCGACGACGTGGACGGGGCTGTGGGCTCGCTGAGTCAGACTCTGTTGATCCAGCCGGGGAACGCCGATGCGCTCGCCGCGCTGGAGAGGCTCTACAGCCGATCCGAGCGCTGGTACGATCTCATGGAGGTCTACGAGTCACAGTTGGAGTCGGCACAGGACCCTGACGACCAGGTGCGGCTGCATGTCGCGATCTCGGACGTTGCGGCCGAGCGCCTCGGCGACATCGCGACGGCCAAGGACCATCTGCAGAAGGTGCTGGACGCGGACGCCAACCATGTGGGGGCGCTCGCCGTGCTCGGCAAGCTCTACCAGGCGGACGCCGAATGGGAGAAGGCTATCGAGATTGTCGAGCGGCAGATTGCTCACAGCTCGGAGCCGGAGCTCTTGTCCGGGTTGTACCTGCAACGCGGGCGTATGTTGCTGTCCCACCTCGGGGACGCGGAGACCGCGGAGCGCAGTTACCTCAAGGCGGTCGAGGCGGCGCCGACAAACCGTGAGGCCATCGTAGCGCTCAAGGAGTTCTACGCGGAGCGTGAGGACTGGATCCATGTGCTGACCATGGCGCAGATCGAAATCCAGCAGATCGAGGAGCCCTCCGAGCGTGTTGCGGCGCTGTTGGAGATGGCCTCCATCGCCAGCGACAAGCTCAACGACGACGTCAAGGCCGTCGAATCGCTTCAGCAGGCCTACGAGGCCAGCGGTCAGGAGCTGGACGTAGCGGAGCGACTGCTCAACGCGTACGTGGATGCGGGGCGCTGGGATGAGGCCGAGCCGATTCTCGACGGCATCATTGAGGACCTGGAGGGACGACGAAAGCTCAAACAGGTCTTCAAGTTCCACCACCTGCGCGGCAAGATCGCCGACCGGCGGGGGGACCAGCTCCAGGCGCTTGAGAGCTACCAGCGGTGCCACGAACTGGACGCGACCTTCATCCCGAATCTCATCTCGCTCGGCGGCACCTACATTGCCCTCGAGACGTGGCAGCAGGCCCTCAAGATCTACCAGACGCTGCTGCTGCATCAGATGAAGATCACGGACAAGACCCAGAAGCGCGACGTGTACTACAACCTGGGCTGCGTCCGGATGAAGCTCGAGGAGTTCCGTCGGGCCAAGGACATGTTCAACCGCGCGTTGGGCATCGACAGGGAGCACCAGCCCAGTAAGGATCGGCTGGCGGAGCTGCCCTGAGTCCGAACGTGACGGACCCCGCCCCGGCGAGAACTGGCGCCCTGGACTCGACCATCATCGTGCTGGTCGAGCCGCAGGACCCCATCAATATCGGCAATACGATCCGCGCCATGAAGAACATGGGGCTGTCCCGCTTGCGGTTGGTGCGTCCCGCCAACGCGGATGGCGCCGCGGTGCGCATCTCCGCGCCGAAGGCGGACGACATCATCTCCAACATGGAGACGTTCGACAGCGTGGACGAGGCGCTCGCCGACTGTGTCCTGGTTGTGGCGATGACGGCGCGGGGCCGACGCCACCGGCGGCTGGCGCTCAGGCCTCCGGAAGCGGCGGAGCTCCTTGTGGAGCGATCCAGCCAGGGGCCCGTGGCCGTGGTGTTTGGCAGGGAAGACTCGGGCCTCCCAAATGAGGTGGTCGACGCAGCCCATCGTGTCTGCACCATCGGAACCAGGCCGGATTATAGCAGCCTGAATCTGGGGCAGGCGGTGTTGGTCATCTGCTACGAGCTGTTCGCCCTGGCGGGCGTGCCCGAACCGCTCAAAGGGCCGCAGCGCACGCATCCGGCGGCCACGGTCGCTGAGTTGGACGGCACGCTCGGCCAGATGCAGGAGACCCTGCAGACCATTGGGTTCTTCAAATCGGGCCATCCGGGGGCCATCCCAGGGACTTTGCGCCAGATCCTGCTGAGGGCGGATCTGGACCGGCGCGAGGCGAGCTTGCTGCGCGGCATCTTTGTGGAGGTGCTCGCGTACGCACGCCGGGCTTCTCAGGGCGCCAAGAGATCGTAGCGGACCGGTGTGTCCGCGGGTTGTCCGCGGTGAACGCGCAGGTAGCGGGCCCCGTCCGGCACCTCGAGGCCCTGTTCTGTTGGCCCCGTCAGAGTCTGTTCAGCCAGAATCCCTCCGTCGCTGTCGAGGAACGCCGCGTCCACGGCGACTTCGCCGAGACGGAGTCGGCCAGGGACGAAGTCGCCGTCGACCAGGTAGGTGTCCACGTCGGCCGGGCAGAGCACGGCCTGCACAGGTGCGTCCAGGGGCGTGGCGTCCTCCAGCGAGTCGTTGCCATTGCCTTCGGAGCGATCCTGGATACAGCGGTCGACCGGCTGCGTGCGAACCGCCAGATCGTAGGCGGGCCACGACGACAGCAGGTCAGGGTAGGCTTCCGACGAGGTCACTCTCGCGTAGACCGGGCGGTCGGCCCCAGAAAGTTGGACCACGGCGGTAGTCCTGCCATCGATGGACGCGCCGGTCCGCCAAGGGCGCGGTTGCGATCCCGAGAACAGGGCGAGGGACAGCGGCGCCGCGGGATAGAGCCTGTCCGTTTGGGAGGTCAACTCCACGGTGAGCTGCAGCTGTTCGTCGTCCGGGAGGACAACCTGGAACCAGTCCGCCTCCGTCCCGAGGTCGGACTCTGCGTCCGGACATATCGCGCCCTGGACGACTGAATCTGCCGCCACAGGCACGGCGCGTTCAGCCGTTCGGTTGCCCCGCACCGGGTCCTCACAGCGCGCCGGAGTCACTTCGTACTCCACGTTCCACCTCATCTCGACCCGACTTGTGCTTCGCAAGAGCGGGCTGGAAGCCGGGTTGATCCAGGCCAGGCGAAGCTCCCTCACCCCGGTCTCCAACACCGGAACCGCCGTCGCGCCCGTTGCGTCCGAGGTCAGGTGGGTCTCCCAGCTTGCAACCGGCTCGCCCAGGGGGACGAGCGTGAGGCGCGCGGCGCCGGCTTCGCCCCCCAACGCCAGGAAATCTGTGTCCTGGCTGCACGTGGAGAAGACTGCTGGGATTCCCGGTCGTAGCCGGGCGGCTTGCTCCGGCCGGTCATTGGGCTCAGAGACATCCTCCTGGCAGCCGGCCCGACCGTTCTCCACAAAGAGCTGGTAGGTGGCCGAGACACCCCGAGCCGGGAAGATCCGGATCCGGAGCTCGCCGCGGATGGCCGCGGGAATCTCCACGATGGACAGAGCGCCGTCGTTTGTGGCCTCACCGACGAGCAACTCGTCCTGGAAGACCTGCATGTCCAGATCTGTCTCTCGGCCGTGACTCAAGGTGAGCCGCAGGGGCTGGGTTCCGCGTGAGTTGATGCTGTACCAATCCGCCTTTCCTCGACAGATGGTCAGCCCTTCGTACCGGCCGCGGGCCAGCGGCCACGGGGCGTCCTCGCTGTTGGGCTCGAACGCGTCGTCGGTGCAGTCGGCGGACGCACATTCGCCCGTGTCCTCAAGGCAGTACTCGCCCGCGTCGCATCCTTCGTCATCGGAACACAGCGGTCGCAGGCACGTCTCACCGCGACACTCCTCGCCGTCGCGGCAGTCGCGCGTGTGGCTGCAGGGTCCCTCCGCTTCGCAGCGTGCGATGCCATCCGCGGCCGCGCACCGCTCACCCCAGGGGCAGTCCACGTCCGCCGCGCATCGCGCCGTGCAGCTGCCTGCCTCGGCATCCGGCGGAATGGTGCAGACGCTGGCGGCATTGCATCCGGCGTCGTTGCGACAGCCGGCCAGACAGGTGCCCGCCAACGTGCAGATGGATCCGGCGGGACAGTCTGGGTCCAGCCGGCACACGATGGGCTGGCAGGCCAGGGATTGTGGGTTGCATTGCTGAGCGACAGGGCAGGCGACGAAGCGGCATGCTTCGGCCGGTTGGCAGAACCCACTGGAGGCGTCGCACACCAGTCCGGGGGGGCACGTGGTGCAGTTGCCGTCGGCGCAGTCGCCCTCGGGCGACAAACACCGGCTTCGCTCGATACAGGCCCCGGTGCCAACGTCGCAGAACAGGTCGCCGTCGCAACCGGTCTCCGCGCAATTTGGGGTGTCCGGCGGTGGTGCACACAGACGGGTTACATCGTCGCAGACTTCGCCCGTCGCGCAGCCGTCCGTGCGGCAGTCGGGATCGCCGCACCCGCCAAGCAGAAGCAGAGTACAAAAAAGAATCGCGCGCGCGCGGGGCGTCATGAGGACGAGCATCGATGGCCAGGGCGGTGGTGTCAACAAGGCCGTCGGTGACGGGCACAAGCGACCGGGCAGGGCGTCTGCTACGATGGCTCCGGCACGTAGCAGAAGTTCACGGGGCCAATGTCGTCGCGGCAGGTGTAGCTGTCACGGCAATCGCCGTCGGCTGAGCACCGAAGCATGCACGCGGTCACTTCCCCCTCGAATTCGACACAGACGGCCTCGTCGGGGCACTCGCCCTTTCGACAGGGGCTGATCGTGCAGTATCCCTGCGGGGCGGTGGTATCGCAGAAGGCGCCCGTGCCACACTCCTGCCCGGTCACGCATGAGTCCCCAATCTCGGGGCTGCAGGCGGACAGGACGAGTGCAAACGCTGACGGCAGACCACTTAATAGATGAGATGAG
>CALBXO010000075.1 GCA_937890335.1 uncultured Pseudomonadota bacterium
CGCCCGTCTCACACGTCTGAGCACACGCTCCGCCTTTGCAGGCGGACGCGCTGCGCAACGCCATAATTCAGCCTGCGCGGCACCACTGCCGGCCTGGCGCGGCAACCAATCGCAAACGCCCGTGGTGCAGCCCTGCAAGGCGTTTGATGCGTGCGTTGGGCGGGCGCTGATCGGAGAGGAGGCGCTATCCAAGGCGCCGCCGATCTCCGCCAAAGAGGCGCAGCCCAAATGCGAAGTCCTCTGCGCCAAAGAGGTGGAGTGCCACCCCAAAGAGGCAGAGAAGCGACCCGGCGGCGCCGCCACCTGCATCCAGAGCTGTCTGCAGGTGATGATCAACCCAACCGAGTCCATGGCGGTGCAGCGGCGCGCGCCGACACCTTGCGTCCTGAGATGTAGAGATCCGGGTTGTGGGCCAGGTACGAGGTGTAGGCGATCTTGCCGCCCGGAGCCCAGCTGGGAAGGACATTGATGTTGTTGTTCTGGGTGATCGAGCGCTGGTGGAGGCCATCCAAGTTCACCAGCTGGATCTCTTTCGGCCCGCCTCTCTTGAGGCGATGCGCATAGACGATCCGCGTGGAGAACACGCCCGGCTTGCCGGTCAGCTTGGCGAGCAGCCCGTCGACCCAGCGCTGCACTGCCCGCTTGAGCGACTCCGGGGAGTTGTCTTTCAACGCCTGGGTGTCGCGCCGCGTCACCCGCACGCCCGCCTCTTCGATCATCCACAGCTGGAGCGTCAGCTCTCGGGCGCCCAGCGCCGATTACGACGGACGACGTGCCCTGGCGGATGGGTCCGCGGGCGCTGCGTGGTGCGTTTGGTGGGGCGAGCGATGCCCGGATCATGCGGTCGCTGTTGTTGAGGCTGCGCGATGAGATCCGGGAGGGTCGGATCGAGCAGCCGCGCGGGGGGAACCTGCGGACGATCGGCTATCGGTACGTGCTGCCGGTGTGGTCGCGGCTGGACCACGTGCGTGCGGAGGTCTGGTACACGCGGCTGGTGCGCGCGATGCGGCGACTGGTCACGGATTGGGGTGAGCTGGGCTATCGGGACCTGGGGATCTCGGATGAGAACTGGGAGACGCGGCGGATCGGGACCACGAGGCCGGAGGTGATCGCGTTTGGCGAGGACCTGGACCTGTTTCGGGTGTTCAAGCGGGCGCACGAGGCGCTGGGGATCACGGCGGTGGCGTTTGGTCGGGGCATCAACGTGGTCACGGTGGAGTACACCGCAGCACATGTTCTGGCGCGGCTGCGGGAGCTGGGTCGTCCGCCTCGTGTGCGGCTTCTGGCGTTTACGGACTGGGACCCGAGCGGCTACGACAACGCGCACGTGTTTCAGCGGCGGCTGGCGGACTTTGGCGTCACGGCGACGTCTCTGGAGTTGATGGTGCGGCCCGATGCGCTGCCGCCGGAGCTGCTGCGTCAGGCGAAGATCCCGATGCGCCGACGCGGTGCGATGAAGGTGGCGCTGGATCGCTGGGTCCACGAGACGGGTGGGATTGATGGGGAGCCCTACAAGCTGGAGTCGGGCGCTCTCGGTGACCGGCGGCTGTATGAGCTGCTGGTGGCCGCGGTAGGGTAGGAGGGCCCACGGCCGTCATGCGGCTGATGCCAGATTCTCCTTGATGAACCTCGGATGGCGGGCGGCGATCCGGAGTAGGGCCAGGCTGGGGCCTTCTGGGCGTCGCCGGCCCTGTTCCCACCCCTGCAGGGTGCGGATGCTGATCCCCAGCGCCGCCGCGAACTGCTTCTGCGTCAGTCCGATGAAGCGGCGCAAGTCAGCGATGTCCTGGCCCGACCGAATGTCTCCGGCCATGAGGCGCTTCCGCTGCCCCTGTTTGAGAGTCCGTTTGAAGTCATCTTCTGTCAGCTCGCGCATGTCATCGTCCACGTCGTTGCTCCATGTACTGGCGGTAGAGGCGTTGCTCCCGCGGGGTCGTCCAGCGGGCAGAAATGATCCGGAAACGTCCTCTACTCTCTCCGTCCACACCACCAGCATGAGCCCGCCCTGGATCGGGCCGATGGTGATGAATCGATCCTCCTGGTCGGAGTGGAATTCGTCGAGGAGCTCCAGGGCGAGGTCATCAAGACGAAAAACCCGGACCGCATCTTCGAAGCACACGTCGTGCTTTTTCTGGTTGGCCCGGTCCTTCTCTGGATCCCACACAAACTCCATCGGTCGGATCGTCGGGTTGCGGAGCGCCTACGTCAATGGCGTACTTCCGAGGCGCAGTGGCAGCCCTTTATCAGGGCGCACGCCGTCAGCGCGGCTTGGAGTTCGGCGATCTGTGCTGCGACGCGCCGGCCCAGACCCCGGTCGCCGGCGGTGGCTTCGGGGGATGGTGCGGCGCTGGTGGTCTCCGCGGCTTCGGCGCCCGCGTCGGTGAGGTCAGCGCGGGACGCCGAGCGTGCGGCGTCGATGGCGGTCCGGGCGGCGATGGTCAGGATCCAGGTCGACAGGGTGGGTTGCGGTTGAATCTGAAAAAAGTGCCGGTAGCAGTTCAGTGCTGCGTTCCTCGGGGTGCCCAACTGGTATGCGCCGGACTTCCGCGTGTCTTCGGAACTGGAGGATCAGCTCGCTCGAGCCGGGATCCGGGGCGCTGTACGGCAAGTGCTGCCCCGGGCGGCGGTGGTGGAACGGCAGGCCGCCGGTCACGCTGGCCCGGGGAGCGTGGTCATTGGGGTTGGGCGAAATTCCACGTGGTCCACCGATTGGGAGGAGTTGAGGGCGTTTCAGCCCACTCGGTCGGGGCTGGAGCTCCGGCTCCTGATCCCGGAGCTTCGACTGGCCGTGCGCCCGAGGCCCATTCCGGGGTGCCGTGAGCAGCGGTTTGCCGATGTGCTCGCTTCCGGGTGGAATACCGAGGCGGAGTCGATCGCGCTGCTTCAGCGGTTTGGTCCACCGAGCGAGTACGTTTCGTCGGACCCAGAGGGGGACGTGGAGACGGTGCTCAGCGACGCTGGGGGACGGCTGACGCCCGCGGGTCCGAGTCGTGTTGTTGCTCGCGGCTGCCGAGGCCCAGCTGGAGGTGGGGAACACGGAGCTCGCGTGGCGGTTTGGCCGGCGCGCCGTGGCGTGTGCGCCCGACCATTGGATGAGCGCCCCAGAGCGGATGATGTATGAGGTCTGGCCCGTGAGGCCGGGACGCAAGGCGCGCGCCGGCCGGGTGACCAAGATGGACACGGTGGGGATCACCGCGGCCTGCGGCCTGGCGCTGTGGCGCCTCCTGTCGCCGCTCAGAGATGAGCGCGGGTTTCAGCTGGATGCCGGGGATGTGGGGGGCAATCTCGCGTTCGCGGGGGTCGTGCGGGACGCGCTGCTGGAGCGGCTCAGCATCCCGCGTGGACCGGCCTCGGATCGGATGGTTCAGCTGGCGGCCAAGGCGCTCAAGGTGGCCGACGTGGGCTATGGCTGCCCCGACCTGCGGCGTTGGAACGCCTTGCTGGCGGCGGACGTGATCGCCGAGCGTCAGGTGCGACGATATGCCTGCTACCACGCCGCGGCGCTGCACTCGCGGATGACGTTGTTGCGAGTCCTGTGGGGGAGTGGAGACGCCCCGGTCAGTCTTCGGGGCACGGTCTTTCCGCAGCTGGCCAAGTGCGTTCATCTGATGCTGTTGAGAACCGGGGACCGGGACGTCTCGTCGGCGGAGGCGATGGCCACACTGGACGAGGCGCGGCGAGTGGTGCCGCTGATCGGGCCGATCGGGCAGGCGCTGATACCGACGCTGAATGAAGGGCGGTACGTGCTGGGGGCGCGGTCCCAGGAGCTGCTGGACGATCTGCTGCGCGAGGACGGGCTCGCGGCGGCGACCGAGGCGCTGCGGGTGGCGGATGAGCTTGGCGATCCGAACGGGGTGACGCGGGCGCTGCGGCGGCTGAAGAGCGTGGCGGCGGGGACGGAGCACGCGTGGGCCGTCTCGTGTATCCGGGCCCTGCGGCAAGGGGCTGGCGTCGACCGTTTGGGGGAGCTTGCGGAGCGCGGAGCGGTGGAGCGGGCGGGTGATCGGCTGAGTCGGGCGCTGTATGGCGGGTCGGCGGAGGCTGGGGCTTTTCGACTGCGGGAGGCGGTGGTCGGTGAGATCGCGCGGCGGCAGGAGGCGTCGGCGCTCAGGCAGGAGCGGATCGAGGAGGTGCTGACGGCGCCGCCGCGGAAGTCGCGGGAGCGCCCCGGAGTACCGGCGTTGGGCGATCCGGACGGGGCGCACGAGGCTTTTTCGGCGCTGCGGTGGCGTCTGGACCGGCCGTTTTTTCGGGACCATGAGTGCAAGGGGGCGCTGGAGGCGCATTCGAAGGCGTGTCTTCCGCTGATCCAGGCCGATGAGCCGGTGGTGGACGGGTGGCTGGAGGCGTTAAGACCGCTGGTCGCAGTGCTGGACGGCCTGATGCGTGGGGAGGACGGCGACTGGCAGGCCGGGCTGGACCAGGCGCGGGCGGCGTTGGGCGGGTGTCTGCTTCAGACGTTTCGGCGTCAGGCGTTTGCGGCGCTGGGCGAGCTGGAGAGCCGTGGCGTGGCGGAGGCGAAGCTGGCGCCGCTGCGGGAGCGGGCGGCGGGCAACGCAGACGACGTGGCGCAGGACGCGCTGCGGGCGGAGATCGTGGCGCTGCGGGCGGGCGCGCTGACCGAGGACGACGACGAGCAGCCGGCGCCGGAGGAGGCTGCGGAGCTGATGCGGATTCCGGAGGACGCGCTGGCGAAGTCGCGCTCGGACCTGGACACGCCGGAGTGGGCGATCGACGCGGGGCTTCGGCAGGTGGCGCTCTACAACGAGAGCGGCGGGGCGCGGGACCGGAAGAAGCTGCGCGGGGCCGCCGCCGACGGGACGGGGTTGTGGGAGCTGCGCCATCCAGACGCGCGCCGGCCGGTGCGGGTGGTGTATCGGCACACGCCCACGGGCTCGGAGGTGGTCGCGATCATGGCCAAGGTCAACGACGCCCACCAGCGGAGGCTGCTGGACCGCATCCGCGCGTGGGGGTGAGGGTGAGGGCGGCCGGGCTGTTGTCTGGATTGCGTTGTTGCACGCGTCGGGCAACGGGGCTGTTTTGGACAACGCGCGTGATCGCCTGAGCCAGGCACGGAGCGAGATGCGAGGTTGGGGAGGAGCCAGCCGTTCGGGACACCGGAATCGGCGGAGTTTGCGGTTACTCCGTTGTTGCCCATAACGGCGTTGTTGCACGATGCGGACAACAGGGGTGTCTTGGACAACAGGCGGGCGATAGTTGCTCCGCACCGGCCCTTCTCGTGGGTGTCTAACGTGAATATGTCTGACAACAACATCATCGCTGGTGCGACTCGTGTCGTTGCTGAGCGTCTGCCTCCCGGCTGGATCGTGGAGCGGGTCGGGGCGACGTCTCGGGGGGCCAGCCTGCGCATCAGCTCTGGCGAAGGTCGCGTGGTCGAGGTACCAGTCTCCGCGCTGGCCCGCGCCGACCCGCGCTCTGCTCGACGGATTCCGGCCGGACGACCGTTGCTGGTCGTCGCAGCGTATCTCACTCGGAGCGTACGCGAGGTTCTGGAGGCTGAGGGTGTGAGCTACGCTGACCAGACTGGCAACGTGCGTATCGTTGTCGATGAACCGGGCTTGTACATCGTGACCCACGGCGCGGACGCGAACCCCTGGCCCGAGGCGCGACAATTCAGCCTGCGCGGCGCCAAGGCGGGTCGCGTGGTGTGTGCGCTCGCATGCTCCACCCCGCCGATTGGCGTTCGCGAGCTGGCGGCCGCGGCGGGCACTGCGAGCTTGTGCATACCGTGGAGAACGAGCCCGCCGTGAGCCAGGGCTGGTACAAGCTGACCTGGATGTTGAGCGGGGCCCGGAAGTAGCCCGCTGTTCTGACGTCCTTGTTTGCGTGCGGTACGGAGAAGTCAGGTGTGTCAGGGTCGGACCCCAACCCGGGCCTGCCTCAGACCTCTGCTGATGGCAGCCATGCACGCTCGTCCAGCGCGTGCCAGGCCGCGTGAATGTGTGCCTCTTCGAATATCTTTTTTTGGTGGAAGACCTTCGGGTAGTTGGAAGCCAAGTGAAAAACGGGGGCTTCTCCCGCTGGATCAGTGGGCGGCGGGGCGGTCTTCGCTGCTGTCTTCGCCCTCTCCGCCGTACCGCTTACTCAGCTGGCCT
>CALBXO010000076.1 GCA_937890335.1 uncultured Pseudomonadota bacterium
TGTCCCTTGCCAAAGTGAATGTGGGTCTCGTCAGACGGAACGACTTGACCCTTGGGGATCGGCTTGCCGTCGATGATCAGGTGATGGTGTCCCTTGGACGCGTCGTCCGGCGTCTCGCCGGCGGGCACGACCGAGACTCCCTTGACCGCAAAGGCGACCTCGAAATTCTCCCGGACCTTGGCGCCGTCCGGCGGAAAGGCGAAGAAGACGGCGGGCTTGCCATCGTCCGCGGCTCCAGCCGCCCCAGATGCGGGGGCGGAAGCCGGGGCGCCGCCCTCGGCGGGTTTGTCCGCCGGTGCGCTCGCGGTACCACCAGCAGGCTGGCTGGCAGCACCTGCGCCAGCCTTGTCCACCGCCGGAGGTGCCGGCTTGTCCGCCGGACATCCCGATACGAGAAGAGACAGAGCGCCGAGGCCCGCGAGCATCTGTGAACGTGAAATCATGTCCTCACTCCTGTTCCGAAAACCTTTTCAACGACGTCCAGGCCGATGTCGGGCCGATCGGTGATGATGGCGTCTACGCCATCGGAAACCAATTGTTTGATGCGGCGCCGGTCGTTGACCGTCCACACCCACACCTCAAGTCCCAACCCGTGCATGCGCTCGACGAACCCGAGGCGGCACAATCCTTCGTTGGGCGAAACGAAATCTGCCCGCAGCTGCAACAGCCGCTTCTCCGGGAAGAACTCGGGCAGCCGGACCTTGGGGTCAAAACGAGGCCCATCCACGCCCACCAGCAAGCCCGCCCGAATGGTCGGGTCCAGCCGTTTGATCGCACCTACCGCGGCATCCACAAAGCTCTTCATGACAAAGCGCCCGGGCTCCAGATAGAGGTTGGCGAGCCGGATGAGTTCAGCCTCGTACCCGCCCTCCTTGAGCTCGATGTCGAGGTTGAGCGTGCCGCGGTACCGGCGGAACACGTCCTCGACCCGAGGCACATCGAACCCGTCGCGGCGCGTCGCCTCCAACAGATCCGGGTACGCCAGGGATGCTACCGGTCGTCCGCCAACGGCCTCGTCGTGGAAACACACCAGCTCGCCGTCGGCCGTGCGCCGAACATCAAATTCGATCCAGGTCGCGCCGATCTCGCGGGCCTTCTCGAATGACTCGATGGTGTTCTCGGTATCGCACAGCCCGCGCGCGCCTCGATGCGCGACAATCCGGGGGGGACCGTGAAACTGATGCAGATGTTGTACTTTCTTGCGCACGATGTGGCGATTACCACATGCGCGCACGAAGTGTGAAGGCGCCGAGGAGCTGACGCCAGCCGCGCCCCGCAGAGGCCGGAACTGCGCAGTCGCAGCCAGTGGGCGCGGGCTCCGTCGCAGGGGGCATCCCCAGGTCCACGCCGCCCACATCATCCAGTGGAACGTCCGCGAGCGCGTCGGGCCCCACGTCGTCGGACGCATCTCCCACGTCCTCGCCCGCGTCCTCGTCCATGCCAGCGTCCGGCTGGGCAATGAGCTCTGCGCACACGGTGCTGACCTGGCTGGCGGCGTCACATTGGCGGTAATCCGTCGTGTCGGCGTAGTTGAAGTACCCCTCCACCGTCTCTGCCCCGTCCCGCGTCCTTCCAATGGCGCGCACACCCTGGTCGGGCTTGATGATCTGCACAAACGGGTTTGAGCAAACCCAC
>CALBXO010000077.1 GCA_937890335.1 uncultured Pseudomonadota bacterium
GCGCCTCGACCGAGCTGATCTTGCGTACACTCGTCGCCGATGGCCGCCTTGGGAGCGGGCAGGTCTCTGCCTCGACGGTTCGGCGACTGTTTCGCGAGCACCATCTGCCCCGGCTGCCGCGCAAGGCGCAGTACAGCCACGCGGCCCGGCGCCGCTGGCAGGCCGAGTGCGCCGGACACCTGTGGCACGCCGACGTCTGCCACGGCCCGACGCTGCAATTGGCCGGCGTCCGCACGCCGCTGCGCATCCACGCCATCCTCGACGACGCGTCCCGCTACGTCGTGGCCCTGGCGGTGTTCAGCACCGAGCGCGAGGCGGACATGCTCGAGCTGACGGTCCGGGCGCTGCAGCGCTGGGGCGCAGCCCCAGCCACCTTCTACCTCGACAATGGCTCGACCTATTCGGGGCAGATGCTCGCCACCGCCTGTGCGTGGCTCGGAATCGCGCTGCGCCACGCCCGCCCCCACGACCCGGAGGCGCGCGGCAAAATGGAGCGATTCTGGCGAACGATGCGCGAGGGCTGCCTGGACCATCTCGGGTCGGTCGCCCGCCTTCACGATGTGCAGGTCCGGTTGCTGGCGTGGCTCGACACCCACTACCACAAGGCTCCGCACGCGGGCCTGATGGGCCGCGCCCCCGATACGGTCTGGGCCGGGCGCGAGATCAACGAGGTCGACGATGCGCGACTCAAAGCGGCTATGACCGCACATGGCAGGCGCCGGGTCCGCAAGGACGGGACGCTGAGTGTCGGCGGCGTCGACTGGGAGACCGACCACGGCTTTCTGGCAGGTCGCCTGGTCCGAATCGAGCGGAACCTGGCCGAGCCCACCGAGCCCCCGGTCCTGGTCCACGAGGGGCAGCGCCACGAGCTGCGCATCGTCGACCCCGTGGCCAACGGACGCCGCAGGCGTCCCTTCACCCCCAAGCCCGGGATCGACGCCGTGGCCTTCGACCCCACCGATACCCAGCTCGACGTCTACTTTGGCCGTACCCCGGGAGGTGAACGATGACCTGGCACGAGCACTTCGCCCTTCACGCAGCGCCCTTCACCAAGGATGTGGCCGACACCGACTTGTGGTTGACGCCGCACAAACAACAGGCCGTCGACGACCTCGCTGACGCCATCGAAGACAGGGTCACAGGCGCGCTCATCGTCGGCGATGCCGGCGTCGGCAAGAGCTGTGTATTGCGCGCGCTTCGCCACCGGCTGCGGGACAGCACTGTGCGGTTGACCTACTGCCACAACACGACACTGGGACGGCGCGACTTCTACCGTCAGATCTGCACCGCGCTCGGGCTCAGCCCGCGCGCTACCGCCGCCGGCGTCTTCGACGCCGTCAGCACCTACGTGCAGGAGCTGGCCTGCGAGCAGCTCCATCCGGTCTTCCTCATCGACGAAGCCCATCTGCTCCACCAGGACGTCCTGGACCACCTGCACATCCTGGCCAACTACGAGTGGGACTCGAGGCCGCTGCTCACGCTTGTCTTTGCCGGCTTGCCCGAGCTGTGGGACCGCATGCTGCTGCGACGAAACAGGTCGCTGTGGTCGCGCATCCACACCCGGCTGCGGCTGCCCGAACCCGAACCCGGGGACACCGCTGCCTACGTGGACCACCGTCTTCAACTCGCTGGCGCGAAGGCGGACCTGTTTACCTCCGACGCGCTCACCCTCCTCCACGAGGGCAGCGCCGGACGACTACGCGACATCGACCGCATCGCCACCGCCGCGCTTAAGGCCGCAGCCCGCGGCAACCACAACCGCGTCGACCGCGCCATCGTGGTCAACATCATCGCCAGCCATCAGCGCTGAGAGACCACGTCCCTGAGCGCTCCAAGCGCGCCGATGTCCATCAAGCCAGTCGGCGGTCCACCGCCGCCGTGGCAATGCCCATCATCGCTTGGAGTGCCACCACCACATTCTCCGATGCCCATCATGGCGCGCTCACGCCGCGCAACAATGCCCATCAATCAGCCTGCCCGTCGGCCCCTCGTCCAGGGCGCTCAGCAACAAGAAGTTCGAGATCTTTGTGCCAGTTCATCAGGTCCTCATCCTCCCGTCGCCTTCCCAGTCCTGAAAAAGTGAATGCACGCGTAGCCCTGCCGCCCTCACTCAGTAGGCGTCGAGCGCGCCCGGTTCGAGTAGGACCATCCCACTGTGTCGATCGAACATTTTGAGGCCGGCGACAAACGCTCCAGCCACCGCCCTGGAGCGGCCCTCGCTCGTCAGGCAGCGAGCCCACCCCCGGACACCCACGAGAAGCTCCAACCTCTCGTTCTGAGGGGTGAAGCGCCCCGACCAGCCTTCAAATGCCGCCTTTGCGGGGGTAGAGGCCCAGCGGTGCGTCTTGTCGGCTGCCCGAAAGACCAGCCGCAGCACCTCGTTTCCGAGTCCTTCGTCCCAACCCTTGAGTCCTTCGACCGTTCGCGGCGCGACCAGGTAGATCTGGTCGACCCCAGTGCCAACAGGCGTGACGTAGCTGTCCGTTCCACGCGCCTGTTGCGACGTCTTCCATCCGAGTTCCTGGGCGACCTCAAACGCATCGCCCCAGAGCTCCGCAAACGGCGCCCTCC
>CALBXO010000078.1 GCA_937890335.1 uncultured Pseudomonadota bacterium
GTAGGTAGCCCAGGCCGTCACGCGCCCGTCGCGCTTGCGGACCTCTTCAAAGAACGCCTTGGCGGCGCGCAACCCGAGCTCGTCGTCGGGGTGAAGGATGGCGTAGCGCTCCAGATGCAGCTCGTCGACGCCAACGCGCGCCATCAACCGCGCCTGTTCCTCGATGCACAGGCGTCCGCGGAAGACGTAGCGACCCTGGTGCTCGAGCCCTTCCTGGGCAGCCAGGCCGACCAGCGTCAGGCCCAGCTCCTCGGCGCGCTTGCCGGCCGCGGCCGTGACCCGCCATCCAATGGGTCCGAGCACCACCAGCACCGCCGGGTCGGCCGCCAACTTCTCCACACCAGCGCGGGCGCCGGCGACCGTGCCCTCCGTGTCCACGACCACCAGTTCGGGTCCCTGCCCGTCAAACTGCGCCATCGTCGCGGCTTCCAGCGCGGCCTCGCCGAGCCGTTTGTGCTTGCCGCTCAGCGGCAACAGGAGACCAATCTTGTAGAGGTGGGCGCGCTTGGCCGCGGTGCCCGTGGGGCGGGGCGTGAACCCGCTGTCCTGGGTCTCGGCGGGGATGTGGACGGACAGGCACAGCACGATCACCACGGCCAGCATGGTGCGCGACGCGCTCAACTGAACAGGTCCCGCATGCGGTCCATGAAGCCCTTCTGCTCGGGCTGAACCTCGTCACCGGCTTCTTCGGCGAAGGCGCGGAGCAGATCTTCCTGCCGCGGCGTGAGGTTTGTGGGCGTTTCCACGACGACCGTCACCAGCTGATCCCCCTGCCCGCCACCCTCGACGTTGGGGAACCCCTTCTTGCGCAAGCGGAAGATCTTGCCGCTCTGGGTACCTGCCGGGACCTTCATCTGGACCTTTCCGTCCAGCGTCGGGACCTCGACCTGGGCGCCGAGCGCCGCCTGCGGAAACGAGACGGGCACGGTGCAGGTGACATCGTCCCCGGCGCGCTCAAACAGCGAGTGCGCCGCGAGCTTCACCACCACGTAGAGATCTCCGGACGGGCCGCCGTTGACCCCCGGCTCGCCCTTGGCCATCCAGCGCAGCCGCTGACCATCCGCGACACCTGGGGGCACGGTCACGTCGAGCTTCTCGTGGTTGGTCACGCGTCCGCTGCCGTCGCAGCGTCGGCATGGGTCCGCGATGGTCTGGCCTGTGCCCTGGCAGCGTCCGCACGGGCGCTGAATGCTGAAGAAGCCCTGTTGCATTCGCACCTGGCCTGCGCCCTGGCACTGGCCGCAGGTCTGGGGCCGCGTCCCCGGTTTGGCGCCGACCCCCGCGCACACGGGACACCCTTCGAACTTCGGGATCTCGATCTCGCGCTCGATGCCGGTGTTGGCCTCCTCGAAGGACAGCTCGAGCTCGTACTTGAGATCACTGCCCCGGCGCATGTTGCCGCCGCGACGGCGGGCGCCAAACAGGTCGTTGAGGATGTCCACGAAGACGTCGTTGATCCCGCCAAACGGGACACCCTGGTCAAAGGGAGCCCCGCCCGGGAATCCACCTGAGAACGGGTTGCCCCCGCCGCCGACGCGCCCAAACCGGTCAAACTCGGCGCGCTTGTCCACGTCGCCGAGCACCGAGTAGGCCTCGCTGATCTCCTTGAACTTCTCCTCAGCCACCTTGTCCCCGTCGTTCTGGTCGGGGTGGTACTGCATGGCGAGGCGGCGGTAGGCCTTCTTGATCTCCTGGGCGGAGGCCGTTCTCTCCACGCCAAGCGTGCTGTAGTAGTCAGCGGCCAAGGGCTGGGCCTACTCGTCCTCGGGGGCGTACACCATCTCGGAGTACATCGCCTCGGCGATTCGGTGGGCGGACGCCTCGAGCCTGTCGAGTACGTCAGCGAGAACATCGGGGTCGTCCGACTCCAACATTTCCCGGCAGTGCGCGATGTCGCGGATCAGGTTCTCGCGCTCGGCGGGGCTCAGGTACTCCGAGTACTCCCGCAGCGACCGGTCCGACGTGTAGATGAGTCCCGCGGCCTTGTTGCGCAGCTCGGCGACCTCGCGCCGCAGATCATCCTCGTGTGCGTAGGAGTCGGCGGCCTCGATCATGCCATCAATCTCGCCGTCGCTCAGACCACCGGTGGCCGCGACGCGGATGCTCTGCTCCTTCCCGCTGCCGAGATCCACGGCGGAGACACTCAGAATGCCGTTGGCGTCTACCGCGAACATGACCTCAATCTGCGGGACGCCGCGCGGCGCTGGCGGAATCCCAATGAGATCAAACCGCGCGAGGCTGTGGTTGTCGGCGGCCATCGGGCGCTCGCCCTGCAGCGCGTGCACCTGCACCATGGGCTGGTTGTCCACGGCGGTGGAGAAGACCTCTCCGTACTGGCACGGAATCGAGGTGTTCTTGTCGATGAGCGGCGTGAACACACCACCCATCGTCTCTACCCCCAGGCTCAGCGGCAGCACGTCGACCAACAGGACTTCGGTCAGCTCGCCGCGCAGGACGGCGCCCTGGATGGACGCGCCGACGGACACAACCTCGTCCGGGTTCAGTCCGGTGTGCGGCTCGAGGCGGAAGAACTCCATCACAGACTGCGAGACCAGCGGCATGCGGGTCATCCCGCCCACCAGGATGACATCGTCGATGTCGTCGATGGTCAGGTCCGCGGCGTCCAGAGCCTCCTGACATGGGTCCAGGGTACGATCGACGAGATCGGCGACCAGCTCCTCCAGCTCCGCCCGCGTCAGCCGCACCTCCAGGTGCTTGGGGCCGCTGGCGTCCGAGGTGATGAACGGCAGGCTGATCTCCGTCTCAGGCTGGGTGGACAGCTCATGCTTGGCACGCTCCGCAGCCTCGCGCAGGCGCTGTAGGGCCATGTCGTCGTCGCGCAGGTCGATCCCGTGCTCTTCGTTGAAGTCATCGGCCAGCGCGTCGATGATGCGCCGGTCAAAGTCCTCACCGCCAAGGAAGGTATCACCGCTGGTGGACAGCACGCGGAACACGCCAGCGCTGAGCTCCATGATCGAGACATCGAAGGTGCCGCCGCCAAGATCGTAGATGGCGACAACGCCGTCCGCCTGCTGATCCAGTCCGTAGGCAACCGCCGCTGCGGTGGGCTCGTTGATGATGCGCAGCACGTTGAGACCGGCGATGCGACCGGCATCCTTGGTGGCCTGGCGCTGGGAGTCGTTGAAGTACGCGGGGACCGTGATGACCGCGTCGGTCACCTCGGCGCTCAGGTAGTCTTCCGCCGCCTGCTTCACCTTCTGCAGGATCATCGCCGACAGCTCAGCAGGCGAGTAGTTCTTGCCGCGGACTTCCACCCACGCGTCGCCGTTGGAGTGGGCCACCACCTTGTACGGCAGCACCCCCTTGGCGCCGGCGATCTCCTCCGAGTCATAGCGGCGACCGATCAGGCGCTTGATCGCGTGAATCGTCGCGTTGGGATTGGTCACGGCCTGCCGCTTGGCGATCTGCCCGACGACGCGCTCCCCCTCCTCCGTGAAACCGATCATCGACGGCGTGGTCCGGCTCCCTTCGGAGTTGGGGATCACCACCGGCTCGCCGTTCTCGAGGATGGACACGCACGAGTTCGTCGTGCCCAGATCAATCCCGATCACCTTCGACATGCGTCAGTCGCTCCCTGCTCGGCCCTCAGGCCTCCTCTGACGTGTTGCGGGCTACTACCACGAGGGCGGGCCGCAGCAACTTGTCGTGAATGTGATACCCCCGTTGGAACTCGTTGACGATGGTTCCCGTGGGGTGTTCGTCGGTGTCGATCTGTTGAATCGCTTCGTGCACTTGCGGATCAAACATCTCGCCGGCGCTGTCGAAGCCGACCACGCCCTGCTTCTCCAACGATTGTCGGAACTGCTTCATGACCATGTCGACGCCCTCGCGCAGACTGGACTTGGGCACCTCCTCATCGTCCCCGGCGTGCTGTAGAGCGCGCTCCAGGTTGTCGATAACCGGGAGGAACTCGCGCACAACGCGCTGGGCGGCGAACTTCTCCAGATCGTCTTTTTCCTTCGTGGTGCGGCGCCTGAAGTTTTCGTAGTCGGCCGTGGTTCGCAGCAGCCGTGTCTTGAACGACCCGGCCTCAGCCTGGGCTGCCTCAAGCTCGGCCTCGAGTCCTGCGACCCGTGCCTCCAACTCCACCGCGCGCACCTCGTCCGGCGACGGTCCGTCATCCTCGTCGAGGATCAATACGTCGTCGGAGTCCGAGCTGGGGTCTGCGCTGAAGTCTGCGTCCAGAATGAGGACCTCGTCCTCCGAATCGTCGTCTGGGTCCAGCATCAGGACAGGGCCCGTCGCCTCGGGCTCGGGTGCCTCTACCGTGACATCGGCCACCTCGCTGTCGTCGGACGCGTCGCCGCCTTCGGGCGTGTCGCTCGCGCCCTCCGCGGCGACTTCCTCCGTCGTCTCATCTTGTGAGGGAGCGCTGTCGTCGTCCGCGGACGGGTCGGCGCTGCTTTCAGTGGGAGCGGCTTCGACAGCCTCGTCGCTGACGGGGCTGGTTTCCTCGGCCGCCACATCCGACGGGTCCGCCGCCTGTGGTTGCTCGGGGACTGTACTCATGGGTATGCCTCTTGGGTCGCGGTTTGATGCGGCCATTGTTCAGGTTTGCGACCCGCGACTCTATCCCATGGACCCGGGGTCGACAACCCCCGTGTGCGAGCCTAAGCTCCACCGGTGGCAGCGTTGACGGACAGAGAGAAGAGAGTCCTCGTCGTCGTGATCCGTGCCTTTCTGGCGACGGGAAACGCCGTCGCATCCCGCCAGGTAGCGGAGACAGCGGGCATCGCTGTCAGTCCCGCGACCATCCGCAACACCATGAACAGCCTGGAGCGGCGCGGCCTGCTCGAACAGCCGCACACCTCCGCGGGAAGGCGCCCCACGCTCGAGGCGCTCAGGCTCTACGCGCAAGAACTCAGGCCCGTGGTGGACGTCCCAGCGGCCATCCACCTCCGGATTCGGGAGGCCGCCAAACACGGCACGAACGTCGAGGCGTCTGTGCGATCAACCACGCAGGTCCTCGGCGCAATCACCCAGCTGGCCGGGCTCGCGTCGGCACCGGACCGCTCGGCGCTGCGCCTGGCCCATGTGCGCCTGTTGTCCCTCTCCGGAACGCGCCTGCTCGCACTTCTGGTGACGGAGGACGGCAGCGTCACGCACCGACCGATCGACATCGAGGAAGACATCGAGCCGGACCAGCTGCGCAGCATGGAGAACTACCTCGGTGAAGTCCTCGGTGGGTTGACCCTCCACGCCGCAGTGGAGCGCGTCAGCACGGAGCTTCAACACGAACAGGCCCGGTACGACGAGCTCGCCAGGCAGAGCCTCGCCGTGGGCCAACGGGCGCTGACTCACTCCCACGACCCCGACGTGCTCGTCGAAGGTCAGGGCAATCTGCTGGGGTTGGAGGCGCTCGATCGGGACAGCCAGCACGATCTCCGCGAGCTCCTGCGCGAGAAGGACGCGCTGCTTCGGGTGCTGGACGGACTTCGCGACGCGGCCGGAACCCAGGTCGTAATCGGAGTCTCCGGCGATGACGACGACCGGGAGGGAGGCGCTTCCCTGATCCTCGCCCCGTACGAACACGCGACCGCCGGGCCGGGCTGGGTGGGCGTCCTCGGGCCCGTCCGCATGCCCTACGCCTACATCATTCCGGTCGTGGAGGCCGCAGCCGCAGCCGTGGCAGAGGCCAACTCCATCGACTGAGGGCCGCACCGGCCCGCCCCAGCCACCGCCCAACGACGTGTCCTGACCGCGGTCTCAGACGACCGCCGCCCCGACGTCGTCGGCGAACCGAAGGCCCCGCGCCGTCGGAACGAACCGGAGCCCCTCTGGAGCGAGGTACTCCGGAACCCCCGCGATCGCGCCCGTCTCGCGCCGCAAGTAGCCCTGCGCCTCCAACGGCTCCAGGCGTCGGAGGGCCTCCTCGGCAAGCTCGGCCCCCAGCTGCGCCCTGAGCAGCCCAAGATGCACACCAAAACCGGTGCGAAGTGCCGTGAACAGACGCTCGCCCAGGTGCTGGCTCCCGGCCAGAACCTCCACGCTCGCGGGTGTCAGTGGGTCGTTGAGGTAGGCGCCGACCGTGGTGGCCCCCTCCCTGCGCTGCGCCCTGCCCTCGTGGATACACAGCTCGTGGGCGCCCACGCCCAGCCCCATGTACTCAGCCCCGGTCCAATACAGACTGTTGTGCCGCGCCACCCCACCGGGACGCGCGTAGTTGGACACCTCGTACCGCCAGAACCCGGCCTGCGTCAGTGCCATCTCACATTGCGCGTCCAGAGCGGCGGACAGCTCGTGGTCCGCCACGTCCAGACGGCCAGCGTCCCACATCCGGCCAAACGCAGTCCCCGCGTGCACGGTCAATTGGTAGGCGGAGACATGGTCCACGGCGCAACCGGCGACGATGTCCAGGTCCCGCCGGAACAGCTCCGCCCCGTGAGCGGGTCCGCCATAGATGAGGTCGAGGTTCACGCGATCCCACCCAGCGGTCTGCGCGGCGCCGAGCGTCGCCAGCCCCTGACCGGCGTCGTGGTCGCGGCCCAGCGCCTTGAGGTAAGTGTCATCAAACGACTGACAACCCACCGAGAGTCTGTTGGCTCCGGCTTCCCGAAGCGCCGCGAGGACCTCCACCGGCGCTCGCCGCGGGTTGATCTCCACCGTGACTTCCAGTGGCGCGCCGCCTTGGGCGTGCGCGATGTCCACAGGATCGGCCATGAGCGCCCACTCGGACTTGATGGCCCCCAACACCGTGCCCACGGCCTCCGGGTCCCAGAGGCCGGGCGTTCCCCCACCAAAATACACGGACGCCAGCCGTCGACCGGGGAACTGCGCCTTGCGCACCGCGAGCTCGCGGAGGACCGCCTCCATGTACGCCACATGGGGGATTTGACGGACCACGGCCACGTTGAAGTCGCAGTACGGGCACCGCCGCAGACAGAAGGGAAAGTGGACGTACACGCCCAGGGCGGCGCCCTCACGGTCCATCAGTCCATCCATGGCACCGGCACCTCCAGCAACGCGCGCCGACCAAACTCGCGATACCCATCACGTTTCAGCTTACAACGCGCGCTCGCCCACGCGCGCACGCGAGGCCCGTTGAGCCATGCGGCCGCGAATTCCAGACTGACCGGAAGTTCCCGGCGCGGCACCAGCGCATAGGCCCCGGTCAACACGTGGTGGCCGACGCGATCCACCGCAAAGCGGGGCGTGCGTGCGTACAGCGGATGCAAAATCTTGGGACGAGCCTCGAGCAGCCGCAGGTTCTGCGCGATGGCGAGCGCGTACCAGGGAACGGAACCGTCCCGAACTTGAAAGCGGGCGGACAGGGACGGACGGTGAGCCGCGAGGTGTTCTGCGAGGAGTCCTTTGGGCTCGGGGTCCGTCCCGAGCACGCGCAGGAGCCACTTGCCTGCCGGCTGCACACCGTCGGCCGTGAGATCCCGCGGGCGTGCCATGGGTCGCACATCGGCCCCGGCGGCCCGCAACGCGCCGGCCTCGGCCGCGTCGAGCACAAAGGCCCGGTTCAGCCCCGTCTTGATCCCCTGGCCCACCTCAAACCAGTCCCCGAGGCGCGCGGAACCGGCCTCCAACTCATGCAGCGCACGTTCCTCGGACGGCGGCCGCAAGGACCACGGGGCGCTGCCCAGTCCAGCGACCTCATACGGCTCATCGGGGCCGTGTCCATCGAGCACGCGCCTGAGCTCCGCGCCGTCCGACAACCGCGCGAAACGCGAGGGCCCCACGCCGCCCTTGACCGCCACGACAAGCACGGACAGCACATCGGCGTCCGGAAACGGCTGGACATTGCCAAGGTCCACCACCCACTCCAGGCTCGCGCGGGCGGCAAACCAAGCCCTGAAGCCCGCTGCCCCGGTCGACTCAAGCCAGTACCGAGGCACGATCGCCGCCAGGCGGCCTCCGTCGACAAGAGCCTCCAGCGCCGCCGCCATGAACAGAACGGAGCGATCGATCTGCCTGCGGTGGAACGCCCAGCGCAGCGAGAGCGCGGCGTGGACCTCCGGCGGCCAGCTGTCTGCGCTCCCGTAGGGAGGATTGAGAACCACGGCGTCAGCCGGTGGCAGTGGGCTGGCCAGCGCGTCTACGCGGCGCAGCCGCGCGGCTGGCAGCGCTGCGGCCAGGATGTCGGCCGCGCCAGGCTCGGGTTCCACCGCGTCGAGAATGGCGTCGGGTCGAAGCTCGCCCACCGCCGCCAGCAAGCGCCCGGACCCGGCGGCTGGGTCGAGTACGACCGGAGCGGCGGGCAGCCCTCGCAGCGCGACGCGGGCCAGCCATCTCGCGATGGGAACTGGGGTAAAGACCTGTGCGCGGTCCGCGCGAACAAAGTCGCGCCGCTCGCGCTCCAGCAGGAAGTCCAACCTCAGAGCCGGTCGCCGCTCAGCTGCGCCGTGAAGCTTGTCTCGGCGTCGAGATCGCCTCCCGACACCGTGACCTGGGCGGTGAGCGCAAGGCTCGCGGCGCCGTCCTCCGCGAGGGTCAACACGCCGTCAAAGCTGACGGACATGTCGTAGAGAGGGCCTTCGTCTTCAAACCGCAGCTCGTCCTCAAACGTCCCGCTAAAGGCGCCCGTGGCGTCGTTGTGCTCCACGACAACCTGTCGCGGCTCCTCGCCGAAGACGACCGTGGTCGTGCCGGCAATGAGGAAGACACCGAGGTAGTTGAGCAGCTCATCGGCAACCTGGGCGTTGAAGTCCGCGTCGCCGACCACCTCCTCCAGGGTCCTGTCGGCAAGCTCGTAGTGACCGGCGGCGGTGCACGGCCGGACCACGTCGCGCCGATGGGCCACAACGGCAAACAGCGCGTTGCCAAACGGTCGGAAGACCGCGCCCAGGGCGCCGGGAGCCGCCGGCTCACCCGCGGCCGTGAAGAAGCACAGCTTGATGAACGACGCGTCGGGGTTGATGACGCAGTGCTCAAATCCAACGGTGGTGTCGAACGTGGCAGGAATCCCCTCGTCGTCGTCTACGAGGACGGTGACGTCGTTGCCGTCACGGATCACCGTCGCCGCAACGTACGACAGGTTGGGCACCACCTCCTCGAGCGGCGGCAGCAGGTACGCGTCGTACGTCGCCTCCGCCTGCTCCAGCGGCTCGATCGTCGCACAAGGCGGGCGTTCCACGCCGTTGTTGCCGTTGTTGCCGTTGTTGACGCCGTTGTTGACGCCGTTGTTGCCG
>CALBXO010000079.1 GCA_937890335.1 uncultured Pseudomonadota bacterium
ATAGACGGCGATTTGGCCGTCGAGCGCCGCTCAACACGAGCGAGAAACCCGGTAAGTCCCCGCAGGCCCCACCCGGATGATTTGGGACACTGGCTGCTACTTCTTGGCCACCCAACCCGTGCCATCAAACACGTGGACCTCGCCCGTCGCCTCGATCTTTCGTTCCAGAGTCCCGGACTTGACGGTCCACTTCTGGTCCCAGGTGTCGTCGCGATCCACGTCCACCTTGCCGCGGTCCCATTTGCCGTCCTCATCGTCGTCATAGAGGTTGATCTTCGGTCCCGAGCCACCCGTGAAGTCCTTGGCCTTCTTGCCCGAGGCGCGCTCGTTGAGAACGCGCTTGGCATATTGGGCCAGCCCGGTGTCGCGCCCGGCCACGGCGGGCTCCTTGTCGACTTTCGGCGTGCGGCTCCCCACGGCGTCTGCGCCGCCCGCGTTCGTGTCCGCGTTCGCCGCGACCCAGTCTTTGCCGTCCCAGATCTCCGCGCCGCCGTCGCGCTCCCATTGTCCGCCCTTCCAGGTCCACTTTTCGTCCCAGGTCTCATCCCGGTCGCGGTCCACCTTGGCCCGGTCGTAGTGGGTGTCGCCCGTCTCCTCGTAGAGGTTGATCTTCCAGCCGGATCCACCCAGCGCGTCCTTCTTCTTGGAGTTGGGCGACGCGGTGCGGTTGGCCGCCTGGATGGCCGCGCCGTAGTCGCCCGAGCCTTCGCTCCTTGGCCTGGGCGTGTCGCCGCCCGAGGGCGAGTCGTCGGCCGTCGGGGAGGAGACGACCGGGGACATTGGGGTGTCGCCGTCCACCTTGGAGCCGACGACAAACACGCCGGCCACCAGCACCACCAAGACGACCAGGGCGGTCACGGCGATGCCGATGTCGACGACATATTTGAACTTGATGAACATCGGGGCCTCACTCGGATGACGGCGCTGCGTCCGACGACGCCGGGACGCCCTGGATCATGCCGCGGTGGATGGGGACGGTGCAATTGCAGTGGTTGAACGGGCACAGCTTGGGTCCAGGCGCCAACTCGATCCCCTCCAGGAACGAGCCGAGCCGCGACCCAGGGCCGGAGCCGCGGCTGGCAGGGTAGCAGCGGTAGGCCTCGCCGTTGGATTTGATGATCAGGTACCGGCTGCCCGCGTGGCACATTCGGCCGCGGAAATTGGGCTCGATCATGCCCGTGCGATTGTGACCCCCGAGCGCGGCGAGGATCTCGCGCTGCGGGGCCGTGTATTGCCGCAGCACGCCGTGCACCTTCTCGGGCTGCACCTTGAAGGTGATGTCGTGCGCCGCAAAGAACGGCGCGACCTCGTCCCGGAGCTGCTCGAGCCGCGCCGGCACCGCCACGCTGGTGACGCAGAAGCTCGCGCCAGGGCCCAGATGCTCCTGGACCAGACGCGCCTTGGGCAGGAAGGACTCTGGCGTGTCGTACTCGAGATGCAGGCTGGCGGCAAAGACGTGGAGCGCGCCTCGCGTGGCGGTCAGAAACGCCTTCAGCTTTGCCTCACTCGCCGAGAAGTTGGTCTGGATGGACACGAGGTGACCGCGCTTGACCAGCCCGGTGACAATGTCGACGAGACCCGGCTGCTGAAACGGCTCCCCGCCCGAGATCTTGATCTCCCAGTCACCGGGTAGTTTCCCAAACGCGGCCAGGTAGGCCTGAATCTCCTCCAGCCGGTAGGTCCGCGCCGGCATGAACCGCTGCGTGCAATACGTGCAGCGGTAGTTGCACGTGTCGTTGATGTTCCAGCTGACCACACCTGTGATGTCGCGGCCGAGGATCCGAAGCGGCGGTAGGGGCCGGCGGTGCGCGGCCATGACGGCGTCAAGCCCCATCGTTCACCTGCGAGCGAGAGCCGGTTCGCACGATGCCGCGGTTGACCGGCACGGTGCAGGGGCAGATGGGGTACGGACACAAGCCACCCTGGGTCCGCAGCCGGAATGTGCCGTCAACCAGGTTGCCGAGGTAGGCCTCGTCGTCCTCTACCGCCAGCCGCTTGCCGGTGCGGCACATATACGCCTCGCCGCGCTGGTCCACGGTGAAGTACCAGGCCCCCGCCTCGCAGCGCAGCCCCTGGTAGCTGGGCGCGCGGTTGACCTTGGTCGGGTCGTGGCTGCCGCCGGTGAGCGTCTCGATGAGCCGCGTCTCGCGCGCATCGTACGGAAAGACGCCGCCCTTGATCTTCATGAGCTGCGGAAAGTACCGGAAACCCGCGTCCTCCACCGCGGCCTTGATCTGAAGCTGCCGCGACACGGTGCCCGGAACCAGTACTGAGTTGATGACAAAGCTACTGCCTGGACAGTGCTCGGCGCGCCAGTCGCGGTAGGCGCGCGCCTTGTCCAGAAACGCCGTCATGTCGGCGTACTCGAGGTGCACGCTGGCGCTCGTGATTCGCAGGCGAGGCCCGACGAGTTTGCAGAAGCGCTCGAGCACAGTGGGCGGAGCGGAGAAGTTGGTCAGGATGGAGATGTGGTGCCGGGTCTGCTCCACCAGGCCCGGAATCACCCACTTCATCAGCCCGTGGAACGCAAAGGGCTCCCCACCGGACATTTTTATCTCCCAGACCCCCGGCAGCGCCGCGAACGCGGCGACAATCGCCTCGACGCGCTCCTGGTCGGGCATGCCCGTGCGCGTCTTGCGAGACTGGATGCAGTAGGTGCAGTCGTAGTTGCAGATGCCGTTGACCTGCCACTCCACCGTGGGCTGCAGGTCGTCGTAAGGCGGTCTGGAGGACCGCCGCACCGGCGCGTCGAGCGGGTCCGCCACCGGGCCGTCACGCTCCATCGCGAGGGGCTGCGCCGTCATGCCGGCCCCCTGCCGAGCAGCCCGTCGAACTGTTCTGGCGGGAGCGTCTCCCGCAGTTTCTGGGACCACTTCCAGTTCTGTTTGAACTTGCCGCACTGCTCGCACCCGTCGAAGTAGCGACCCGCGCGCACGCTGTCGCGTCGCCCCTGCCACGCGGGACCCTCCCACAGACTGCGGAAGCTCCCCGGCCCGTCCAGCTCGCCGACCTGAACCTGCGTATTGCAGCAGTAGAGCACCTCCCCCTGCACGGTCAGGCGGCTGTAGAGCAAGCCCATGAAACAACCTACGTCCGCGATGGGCGCGGTGCTGTCAGTGTCGGGATCGATCTGGGCGCAGAACGCGTCCAGGTCGGTGTCGATCTTGAACGCGTGGGCAAAGGCCATGGCGCGGGGCACCAGATCGTGGCGCAGCTCCCGCTTCTGGTCCGGGCTCAACGCCACCGCCTCGGTGCCGTTCTTGAGCGACGCGAACTTGAAGTTGATGCGCTTGACCGGAAACCTGCGCGCAAAGTGAACCATGTCCACGAGCTCGTGGAAGTTCTGGTTGTTGATGACCTGCACATGTTTGGGGCGGAACGCGTGCTCGTCGAGCAGCGTCAACTGCGCGATCAACTGTTCCCACCCCCGCGGCTTGGGATGCGCGTGGAACGCCTGCCAGACCGGCTGCGTGACGCCGCAGATGGACGTGAGCAGGTTGAGCTCGCCGTCACTGGCCAGCAACCGCGGCAGATCCGCCAATAGCAGGTTGGTGATGATGGTTACACCGACACCGTGCTGGTGGGCGTAGGCGACCATGTCGTAGATGGCCTGGTTCAGGAACGGTTCGCCCATGCCGGACAGGATGATCTGCTCGAGACCGCCGAGGGCGACCAGGTCGTCCAAGGTCGCTCGGAAGCTGTCCAGTGGGAGCGTACGCCGCTTCCACGCCGCGGTCGGCACGCGGTCTGCGTTGAGGAAAGGGCTGTGGTCCCAGCACGTGGTGCAGCGCGTATTGCAGGCGTTGGCGATGTCGAAGTGCACCGTCTGCGGCCCCTGGTGGGCCACGTTGTCCAGCACCGACTTCAGGCGCAGGTTCTTGCGCGCTTTGCGCCCCTCATCTGGCGTCACGCGACACCTCCGCCGAGCAGCGGGCCCAATGCATCCAGCGTCACGCGCTTGTGGGCGAATTTGATCGCCCGGATCTGGCTCAGAAGCCCAGAAACATCGACACCGTCGGCCTCCGCTGCGCCAAGCGCGTCGTGAAACGCGGCGAAGGCGCCCCCAATGTCAGCGTCCACCACGCGCGGGAAGACGCGGTAGATCTGAAGCCTCTCCTCTCGTGTGAAGTAGCCGTCGGGCTCGGCCGCAAGCGGCTCGATTCGTCCCACGAGCGTCGTCAACCACGCCGCCCAACTCAGTCCGGTGCCCTTGTTGGGGTGCTTCTTCATGGCCACCTCGACCAGCGCAGTGAGGTCGCGCAGGCCGCCGGGCAGGCTCTCCGCCTTTCGGACCAGCTCCGCGAGCGCCGCGGCGAGCGCACGCTGGGCGCCCAGCCCTTCTCCATCGTCGAGCAGCTTGTCGACCTCGGTGGCCGCG
>CALBXO010000080.1 GCA_937890335.1 uncultured Pseudomonadota bacterium
TCTCGGCGCGATCGCGACCGACACCAACTTCAGCGGCGCGGATCTGAGCGAGGCCGACGTGAGTGAAGCGGACTTTTCGCGGGTGATCGCCCTGGGGGTCCGTCTGGATGGGGTGATCGGAGAGAGCGTGATTTTGGTGTCTGCAATCCTCGATGATGGATCTTTTGTGGAAGCGGAGCTTTTTGGTGCCGATTTTACCAACGCCAGCTGCGTGAACGTCGTGCTGACCGACGCCGACCTCTCGGACGCGATCGTCGATGGCGCTGACTTCACCGGGGCGGTCTTCTCGGACGAAACCGTGTGCCCGTCGGGAGAACCGCAGATCGACGAGCCGAATTGTAGTTTCTGACTTCAATCGTTGCATTGGCCAAACGACGTTGGTAGTAAACATGCTGGATGAAGTACGTCCATCGCTGTAGTCCAGCGGACGTTGGGAGGGGCAAATGTACAAGCGTAACTCGATCGGAGTCTCAGCCGGGGTGACCTTCGCGGTCCTCCTCGGAGCGCTGCTCGTCTGTAGCACGGCTTCCGCGCAGTTTGATCCCAACCAGGACGCCTCGTCCGTTGGAGCGTGCCCAGTGGGCACCAACATCATTGTCGGGACGGAAAACGACGATGTGCTGATCGGTACCAATGGCGCGGACTGCATCCTCGGGCTTGGTGGCAACGACACCATCCGTGGCAGGCGTGGCAACGACTTCATCATGGCCGGTCCCGGAAACGACATCGTCAACGGCGGCCGCGGCGACGACATCATCTACGGCAACGGCGGCGCTGACGTGATCAACGGTGGCAGCGGCAGCGATGTCATCTTTGGCGGTGCCGGTAACGATCGCCTCCGGGGCGGTCGCGGTGGTGACCAGCTCTACGGACAGGAGGGCGACGACATCCTCAGCGGCGGAAGTGGCCCTGACGCCCTCGACGGCGGCGCCGGCAACGACCGACTCAGCGGTGGGCGCGACAACGATGTGCTCCTTGGTGGCAGCGGCGACGACCGATTGGGCGGCGGCAGTGGTTCCGACTTCCTCCTCGGCGGTAGCGGAACGGACCGGATCAACGGCGGCCGGGGTGTGGACACCTGTGATGGCCTGGCCTGCCGCGGTGATGACCCGCAGGCGCAGCGCCCGAGTGCGCTGCTCGTCAGCGCGGGCGCGGACCGCAGCGGCGAGACGATCCTGGGTGGTTCCACGGTCCGCGGCAACATCTACGCCTTCGTGCTCGACAATAGCATCGAGCGCGTGAACTTCTTCTTCAACGACCCGGCCATGAACGGCCAGCCCGTCCTCGTGGACACCGCCGCCCCGTTTGACTACTGCGGCACCAACCACAGCAATGGCCTGGCGTACCCGTTCCCGACGGCGCGCTTCGCGCAGAATGGTCCCAACACCTTCACGGCGCAGATCATTCACCACGACGGCAGCGTCGAGGTGATCACGTCGGTCTTCACGGTAGACAACTGATTCCACCGACCGGACAACACAAAGGAGCGCGCCGACTGGGTCGGGCGCTCCTTTTGTGTTTCTTGCTCCTCGCGCCCACCTCGGCCGCGCAAGAGGACACCGGTTCCACGCCCGGAGAGCGGGCGCCGAGGACCGCGTCTCCCACACCCCCGCCCTTCGGCGCGTGTCTGCAGCAGGCCTATCCCGAGTCCATCTGCGGCCTGGAGGCCGGCCATTTGGTCTTCTGCGACGGGGATCGCATGCAGATCGCGGAGGTTGCGGCGATGTTCGCCGAGCGCTATCCGCGGGAGGCGCTGACCGGTGTGCCCACGACGGACCCCGGCAGGACGCGTCACGAACCGCTCTTCCTGAAGCTCTACGGGGCGGACAAGGCAGCGGTACGAGGGACGCTCGCGACCGTCGTGTGGATGCCGAAGACGGTGGGCCGCAAACTGAAGGTGACCGCCCGGCATGGCGTGGCCGCGAGGCTCCAGAAGGTCAGCGATGAGCTGGACCAGCTGCCGGCGCCCATTCGGCAGATTGTCGCCGACACCTCGGGCACCTTCGTCTGGCGAAAGATACGCGGCACGGACCGGCTGAGTATGCACAGCTTTGCCATCGCCATTGACGTAGGCGTTCCCAACGCGGATTTCTGGAAGTGGAGAAAGACATACCGCAACCGCATTCCGTTGGAGGTCGTGGCCATCTTTGAGAAGCATGGCTTCATCTGGGGCGGCAAGTGGTTGCACTTTGACACGATGCACTTTGAGTACCGCCCCGAGCTCCTCAACCCCCTCTGCGCCCCGTGAACCGTCCTCCGTCGGTCTGGGCGAGCTGCTGCTCGTCATCGGGGCCGTCTGGGCCTTTGAGCTCGCGATGGGTGTGGTGGTGCTCGCCATCTACGGGGAGGAGCCGCAGCTAGGGCCGCTTCCGCTGGTCGTCACGAGCCTGCTCGATGGCGCCTGGATCGTGCTCGCCATGGCCGGGGTGCTGTTCTGGCGGCTCGGCGCGGTGTTGGGTCCGCTGCGGCTCGGCCTGCGCCCCGGCTGGGGCACACTCGGGCTGGCTGTAGGTGGTGGTCTGTTCGGCGCGGCCGTCGCGACCGCGCTGCACGAGCTGTTCTCCACCGGTGACAGCTACATGGCGCAGCTGTCCTCCACGGCGTCCGGGCTGCTGGCGATTACGGTCATCGCGCTCGCGCTCCCCGTCGTGGAAGAACTCTACTACCGTGGTCTGATCTACGGCGCGCTGCGCTCGCGCCTCCCCGCGGCTGCAGCGGTCGCCGTGATCACCGTTTGGTTTGCCGCCGTGCACGCCACCCAGGTGGCAGGGGACTGGATCGCCCTGCCCATCATCGCGGCGATGGGCCTGTTCTGGACGGTGCTGCGCGCGCGGACCGACTCGCTGTGGCCGGGGATCGTCTCCCACCTGACCTACAATGGCGCGCTCGTGGTGGCGGCGTGGATCAGCCGCGCGCTGGGCCATGCTTGACCGGAGCCTGTGGCGTGAACCGGGGCAACACCAGCGTGCGCCCAGGTCACAACCAGCACAGGGTGTCAGTCTTTGTTCAGCGCGCCGGCGAGGAACCCCGGGTCTTTCATGGCCGTGGCCAACTGTTGTTTAAGGGGTTCGTTCTCGCCGTTTTGGATGCCGTCGATCAGGCCGGCTGCTGGCGACGCCGCGATGGTCACCGCCGCTTTCTGCCGCGCCGCAGCCAAGATGGCGTGATCCACCGTCCGTGGCTGGACCGACGGTAGCGTCAGCGGCCAGACGGGCCCTTCGAGATCCACCTCCGTGAGCAGAAGGCCGGTCTCGTCCATCACCATCTTTTGCTGCCGCGCAGTCAGAACGATGGTCGAGACACCGTCGATCTCCGGGTCCTCGCCGGTTGGATCGAGCCCGGCGGCAGCACGAACGCCCGCGCGCCACGCCATGGACATCTCTTGAAGCTGGGCGGCCAGGGACTGAACCTTGCGTCCCAGGACCTGGAGTTTCTCCGGATCCGTGGTCTCACCAAGCTCCGCGACGAGGCCCATGAGCTCCGTTTGCTTGGCTTCCACGTCCTGTATGGTGATCTGCGCTTGCGCCATGATGCTGGGACTCGTACGCTCCATGTGAGGACGCGGCGACATGCTTGGTGCGCCGGCCTGGGACCCTTCGGGAGCAATTTACCCCACCCATGCCCTCTCTGACCATCATCAAGCCCATTGGGCACCTCAAGTTCCTCAGCCACGGACTGAAGCTGCCGACGAGCGCCCATTGGAAGCAGCCCAAGGGCCTGGCGGCCAAGCAGTATGAGATGGCGATTCTGCCGAACCAGAAGTTCGCAGTCCCCAAACTCATCCCGCCGTTCTTCCAGCCGCAGAACCCCAACAAGT
>CALBXO010000081.1 GCA_937890335.1 uncultured Pseudomonadota bacterium
ACCATCGGACGCTGCCCGAACAAGAGCCTTTTCGTTTTTCATCGCTCGATGTCTCCGTAGCTGTCGGTCTTCAACGTCGCCAGGCGCTGCCACAACACCACCGTGAACGCGATGGTCAGGCCCGCCGCCGCAGCGCCGGTGGTCCAACGGACCCAGTCGGGCACCGCGGGGTCCATGAACACCTCGACCATCCCGAAACCCCAGGCGGCCAACGCGCTCACTCCGAGAATGATCACGCCCGCCATTGCCAGCGGCGCGCCCTTCTTCTCCACAGTCTTCAACGCTCTCTCGTGCATAACCCGGTCCCTCCAACTTGTGAGTTGAGACGCGGTGCCCGCCATGGCGGCAAACTCCGCAGCGATCTCCGTGTCGCTCTCGAGCAGGGACTCCCACTGGCGCCGTTCCGCCTCATTGAGCTCACCGTCCAATGCCTTCATCAGGAGGATTTTGTTTTCGTCCATCACGGGCTCCACTCCGGGTCGGCTTCCAGCGCATCCTGCAGCGCGCGCCGGGCCCGGTACAGACGGCTCATCACCGTCCCCATCGGCACGCCCAGAACTTCGGCGATCTCCTCGTAGCTCAGCTCCTGAAAGTGCCGCAGGCCCAGTACCTCGCGATGGCCCTCGCCAATGCCGAGCATTGCCCGGCGGAGCGCGGCGTGCCGCTGCGTCACCATCAGCGCCTCGTCCGCACCGGGACTCGGCGACGGAATCGAGCCGATCACGCCTGCGGCATCCCGCGCCTGTGGTCGCCTGCGCCGCAGGAGATCCAGGCAATGGTTCTTCAGGATGCGATAGAACCAGGGGTAGAACGGGGCGGCGGCGTCGTAGCGGTCGCTGTGGCGCAGGGAGCGAAGGTTCGCCTCCTGCACTGCATCTTCCGCAGCAGACGGGTCGCCCAGGATCGCGAGAGCTGTCAGATAGCCCTTGTCCTGAAACTGCCCCAACAAACCCTGTACGGCGCTACGGTTGGCCACCGAATCCCTCACTCTCAGGCCGACACCTCGCCTGCCTGCCCCCTCTACGCAGCGGGTGACTGGATATTCCGTCGCGCCGTGTCGATTGCTCAGGACGCGTCGGGTGGACCCAGCGCCTTGCGTGCTTCGGAGTTGTGAGGGTCGAGATCCAGCGCCCGCTGGTACATCTGCGTACCCCGCTCGAAGTCCCCGCTGCGGGAGTACGCGTGGCCCAGCAACACGCAGAGATCGTCGAGTTGGGCGTCGAGCGCGAGCGCCGCCTCCATCATGGCGATTCCGGTGCGCCGGAGGCTGGCGTTCTCCCGTCCCGTCAGAAACATGGCCCAGCCGCACCAGCCCCCGTAGCGTGGCAAATGGGGACAGCTATCGCGTGCGAGCTCCAGCGCATCGAGCGCGGATTCGCTGTCGCCAAGCTTGAGCAGATTTCGGCCATCATCAAACATGATCCGCGCCAACGCCTGCTTGTCTGGGTCCGCCTGAACCGTGTCGTGGCGGGGCTGCGACAGCTCGGCATCGGAGTCCGGCACTTCCTCCGACGCCGAGCCCACTGCGCGCAGGCTCTCGTAGGCGTCGGAGAACATCCCGCGCACTTCGGCCGCGGCGGTCTGGACCTCGGTTGGTGCGCGCCTGAATCGCGTGGGGCGGAAGAAGAGCTCAAACCGGGAGAAAGCGCCCTCGACGTCTTCCTCCGTAGCCGTGCGTGGCAGGCCCAGGACCGCGTGCGGATCCGGCGCCTCACGCAAACGCACAAGCTCTGCCTCGACGATGCGACCGAGCAGCTCCGGCGTGGTCTCGCGAAACACCCCGCTCACCTCCCACTCGCGCGCGCTGTCCTCGTCTGACTCCGTCTTGTCGGGCTCCGCTCGGTGGGCCGGCATCTCGCCGGTCACCCGCAACAACTCGATCGCCCCAAGGTGAAAGAGTCCGACCACCACAGTAGCCAGACCAAGGAAGTCCTCTTCCTCCCGCTCCAGAAGGCGCCCAACGCGCCACTCCTCGCCGGCTGCGCGGTCCAGTACCGCGTACTTCTCCAGGATGGGCTCGAGCTGCGGCTTGTGCTCCAGCCCGACAATGTTCCAGCGCATCTCGCGATCCATGAACCGCGACAATTGTCGCCTCAGGCGCCTGCGAGAGACATTGGCCGTTATCCAGGCCGTGTAGAGCGAAAAAACATCGACACTGACGGGATCAGACAGATCGGCATGGTCTCGCGCCAACGGCTGGAAGCGAAAGTCGGCCTCGGTCCAACCGAAGCAGATGGCCACCAGCGACGCGGCGTGCTCGCGGCGCGCCGCCTCCAGGGCCTGCGCAGATACCAGCCCGGCGATGACCAGATCAGCCCCTCCGTCCCAATGCCCGCGGTGCACTGCGCTGAGCCGCTCCGCGAAGTCAGCCTCGCCAATCTCGCCAGATTCCAGCAGGTGCCGCAGCAGGTGTTCCCGAACCAGGTTGGAGTGGGCGGCCACCGGCACGCCGTCGCGCACGCAGATACGGCGCCGGACCTCGCCCTCGCGCAGATCCAGGCGCCCCGTAAAGCGCGCCGCCAGCGTGCGTCGAATCAATTCGACGAACGACGTTCGGCGCCGGGCTTTGTCTTCGTTGGGCAATGGAGCCTCTCGCTTCCCTGCGCGAGGATAGGTTCCTATTGCGCGATGCTCAAGCGAACTGTCGTCGTTCCGATAACGCAGGTGCCTTTCTGCGACCGAGGAACACCCCATGCGACGCCGACTTCTTCTCACCGCCATCGCCACCATCACACTGCTCGCGCAGGCGTGTTCCGGCTATGTCGAGCTCGACGTAACGTTCTTCACCGAAATGGATTTGGAGAAAGAGGTTCCCGCCGACGCAGCCGTCGATGTCGATGCTGAGGGGGGCGCGTATGAGTTCGTGCACCGCGTCGACGTGGACCTGACCGAGGACAGCGGCCAACTCGACGGCCAGGTCAGCCAGGTGGTGCTCAATGAGGTCGCCTGGCGCGTCCCCGAGAACACCATGACCGGCGACCTGCACGGGATCACCCTCCTGGTCGGCCCGCTCGCCAGCCTGGGTCCCGACGACGACAACATCGTAGTCCTCGGCACGATTCCCCTGGTCCCCGCGGGCAAGACGATCAATACGACAGAGTTGGCCACGCTTCCCGAGGGTGAGGCGGCGCTCAAGGATCATCTGATGAAGATGCAGTTCACGTTGTTCGTGCGTGGGTACGCGGAGATCGAGGACCCGGAGCACCTCCCAATCGGCAAGAGCCTGATCGAGGTGGATGCGAGGGGCGAAATCCACCGGTAGAGCGGCGCCGGCGCCGGCGTCAGCGCTTCTCCAGCTCGGACTGGCAGCCAATGCACAGCGCCGATTCGGGCCGCGCCTTCAGGCGCCGGTACCCGATGGGATCGTCGCAGGTCCGGCAGAACCCGTAGTCCTCGTCGGTCATGACGAGCGCCCGCTTGACCCCCCGCAGCCGCGACTGCGTCCGCGCACGGTTCGCCTCCGACATCTTCTGCTGCTGCATGGCTTCCATGCGCGACAGACGCCCGATGGGCTCGTCCAGATCGACGGGCTTGACGCCGTCCGCCGTGGCAACCAGGGACTCCTGCAGCTCCACCTCCAGCGCGCGGAGATCCTCGCGAAGCTCTACGACCTGCGCTGGCGTCAGCTCGTCCATCAATCGGTGAACAGGGAAGAGATCGACTGCTTGCCGTGGACGCGCTCGATCGCATCACCCAAGAGGCTTCCGAGGCTGACGGTCTGGAGTTTTGAGCATTTCACATCGGTTCGCAGCGGGATGCTGTTCGTCACGATGACGCGAGACAGGACGCTGTCTTCGAGCCGCTGGTAGGCCGGGCCGCTGAGGACCGCGTGCGTCGCCACAGCCAGGACATCCCTCGCGCCGTGCTCTTTGACTACGGCGGCGCCCTTGGTGAGCGTCCCAGCGGTATCGATCATGTCATCTACCACGATGGCGACACGATCCCGCACGTCGCCGATGATGTGCATCACCTCCGCCACATTTGGCGCGGATCGACGCTTGTCGATGATCGCCAGACCGCATCCCAACCGTGACGAGTAGTAACGCGCGCGCTCCACGCCACCTGCGTCAGGAGACACAATGACCAGGTCCTCCTTCGGAATCCGCAGTCGCTGGAGCTCCGGCAAGAGCACGATGCTCCCGTAGAGGTGGTCGAACGGGCAACTGAAGAACCCCTGAATCTGCGTGGCGTGAAGATCCACGGACACCACCCGGTTGGCGCCGGCCGCCGACACCAGGTCGGCGACGAGCTTCGCGGTGATCGGCGAGCGTGGCACGGCCTGCCGGTCCTGCCGCGCGTAGCCGTAGTACGGAATGACCGCCGTGATCTGCCCCGCCGACGCGCGCTGCAGCGCGTCAATCGTGATGAGCAGCTCCATCAGGTTGTCGTTGACGGGGTTGCAGGTGGACTGCAGGACAAACACGTCCTGACCACGCACGGACTCCTGGATGGCGACGTTGATTTCGCCGTCCGAGAACCTCCCCATCTTGATGCGGGCCAAGGGGATGCCCAGGTGACGTGCGACGTCTTCGGCGAGAGCGCGATTCGAGTTTCCAGAGAAGAGCTTCAGCCCGGTTCCCATCGAATATCCTCTCGCAGTCTGACCCGACCGGGCCGATCAATCCCGGCTGAGCAACGACGCCCGCAGGTACTCGCGGTTGAGTTCGGTGATGACGGAGACCGAAATCTCCTTGGGACACACCGCCTCGCACTCCTCGAGGTTCGTGCAGCGCCCGAAGCCCTCGGCGTCCATCTGCTCAACCATGGCCTTGGCCCGCTGGACGCGCTCCACCTGTCCCTGGGGCAGGTGGAGCATCTGCGAGACCTTGGCGCCGGTGAACAACATGGCCGCCGCGTTCGGACACGCGGCGACACATGCACCGCAACCGATGCAGGTCGCGGCGTCCATCGCCAGGTCCGCCTCGATCTTCGGCACGGGCAACGCGTTGGCGTCCGGCGCACCACCCGTTCGGACCGAGACATAGCCGCCAGCCTGAATGATGCGGTCAAACGCCGACCGGTCCACCACCAGATCTCGCAGCACGGGAAACGCCCCGGCGCGGAATGGCTCGATGTAGATCTCGTCGCCGTTCTTGAACGAGCGCATGTGGAGCTGGCAGGTGGTGGTGCCCCGCTCCGGACCGTGGCCCACACCGTTGATGACCAACGAGCAGGCGCCACAGATGCCCTCGCGGCAGTCGTGGTCAAACTCGACGGGCTCCTCCCCCTTGCGGATGAGGATCTCGTTGAGCACGTCGAGCATCTCAAGGAACGACGCGTGCTCGCTGATGTCCTCGACGACGTATTGGCGCATCTGTCCGGCCGAGTCCGGGCCGTCCTGACGCCAGATGTGAAGCGTGAAGTTCATCTTACTTGTAGCTCCTCTGCGACAGCTTGACGTTCTCGAACTTGAGCTCTTCTTTGTGAAGTTCCGGACGGGTGCCGACGCCCTGGTACTCCCAGGCTGCGGCGTAGCAATACTCGTCGTCCTTGCGCAGCGCCTCGCCCTCGTCGGTCTGGCTCTCCTCGCGCAGGTGGCACCCCGCCGACTCCTTTCGGTTCAGCGCGTCGTGCACCATGATCTCGCCAAACTCCAGGAAGTCCGCCACACGGCCGGCCTTCTCCAGCTCCATGTTCAGGCGCTGGCCCGTGCCGGGCACCCGGACACGCTCCCAGAACTCCTCACGCAGGGCCGGGATCTCCTCCAGAGCCTCTTTGAGGTTGGTCTCGTTGCGAGCCAGGCCACACTTGTCCCAAAGGATGAGGCCCAGACGGCGGTGGAACTCGTCCACAGGGGTGTCGCCCGGGTTGTCCACAAGCTTCCGCTGACGCTGCCTGACCGTCGCCTCCGCCTCGTCAAACGCGGAGTGATCCGTGTCGGGACGGTCCTGGTCGGGACGGTGCGTCCACAGGTAGTTACCCAGCGTGTACGGCAGCACAAAATACCCGTCCGCCAGGCCCTGCATCAGCGCCGACGCACCGAGACGGTTCGCGCCGTGGTCCGAGAAATTGGCCTCGCCGATGACGTGCAGACCCGGCAGGTTGGACATGAGGTT
>CALBXO010000082.1 GCA_937890335.1 uncultured Pseudomonadota bacterium
CCGATGGACTCGTTGAGCGTGAACGGCGAGAACGGATCAGCCAGCGTGAGGCGGCCGGTGAACGCGGTGTCGACTGTGCCGTCTGCGCGGTTGATACGGTAGGTGACGGGGTCTGCCCGCACGTCCTCCGCGTTGAAGATGCTCGTCTCCAGGTTCAGACGGCCGAAAGCGCCAAACCAGCTGAGGATGAAGTAGCTGTACAGCGACTCCACATCCAGGACGTCGTTGGACTTGAGGAGCTCGTCGACCGCTGGTGTCCGCGCCCACGCCTGGCTGAGCTTGAGCGTGTTCCGGATCTCGTGCGGACCCGACACATAATCCAGGCCAGCGGTCAGCTGGAGTCCAAACAGGAAGCTGTAGCCGTCCACCTGGCCCACGACGCTCTTATTGGACGCCAGGTTGACGTTTGCGCCGAGGGACAGCGTACCGTCCATTCCTTGCTTCTTGCCTTCCTGTTGAAGGATCTCCCCCTCTGGCACGTAGTCCGTAGTGCCTTCCTGTGCGGATGCTGCCCCGGGAACCAACAGTGCCATCGCCAGCGCTGCGCCCAACCATTTCCAATGCAATCTCATGATTCTCCCTCGGTTTCTCTTGTCCGAATTTGGTCGCACCGTCGTAGAGCAGTGAACGCGCCAACCTGTCAAGGTCCGCCACCACGAGATCTGGACCGATGAGCCGCCGGCGGGCGTCGCATCGTGAGCCGCCAGGTGGCCAAGCGCGTCGCAAGATGCGACATCAACGGCGGGCCTCGGTTGCGACCGTCCGTATCGCCGCTACCGAGCCGGTGGCACGATCCGCGCAAAGGTCGCTGTTTCTGCTCGGAGGAGGAACTGGTGAATTGGGTCAAGCTGTGGATCATGGTGATGCTTTGCGCGCTGGCGGTGTCGGGGTGCGGGACCAGTCCGGAAGAGCAGATTGTCGGTCGGCAATTCCTCATCGACATCGTGGAGATGGAGGGCGTGACGCGTTTTTCCGAGCGCGAGCTGCTGCGTCACCTCCACATCGGTGAGACGCTCTGGGTTCCGTTCACGCCGGACTACAGCTTCCACCGCGCGACCCTGGCTGTGGATTCGCTGCGGATCGAGCGGCTCTACGAGGCGCACGGGTTCTACCGCGCCCGGGTTGAGAACCTGCAGTTCGAGGTCGACGAGGAGGAGGAGGAGGTGCGCATCGTCCTGCGCGTCGTCGAGGGGCCGCCGGTGCTCGTCCAGCAGGTCGAGTTTGTCTGGGACGGTGCGGAATCGATCACGGAGGCGCAGCGCGCCTCCATCGAGCGGCTCAACCTGTTCGAGCTTGGCCGCAACTTTGAGGTTCCCGCCCTCAACGACAGCATCGGCTCCATGCGTCTGGCGCTCCTGCAGAGCGGATTTCCCTCGGCGCAGGTGACCTCGAACGTGGACGTTATCGAGGGTGCGCTGCGCGCCGATGTGGTCTATCGCGTGTCTCCCGGACCCCGCGCCCGCATCGGCACCATCGTGGTCGAAGGCTTGCGCGAGGTTCCCGAGTACATGGTCGAACGAGAAGTCCGCTTTGCGATTGGGCAGACCTATTCGCCGGGCATCGTCGCGCAGGTCGAGTCGGCTCTCAACGGGATGCGCGTGTTCCGCTGGGTCGCGGCGACCTCCGACGCCCGCCTCGAGGACGACGGGACAATGGAGCTGCGTGTCCGCGTGTCCGAGGCGGAGCCCCAGAGTCTCAAGCTTGGGGTCGCGCTCGCCTTCGAAGCCGCCCGCTGGGAGGAGTTGGCGGTCGGAAGGTACACCCATACCAACGTGTTCGGGCACCTGACGCGGTTGGATCTGGGGGTTACGGCGGGGTACGCGGAGCTGCCCGACCCCTTTGATCCCGACGCGCATGGTCCGGTTCTCAGCGTGGTTCCGGCGTTCACCAAGAAGGGATTGTTTGAGGAGTACCTGGTCTGGACCGAGCGTCCGGCGTTCAGTCTCGATATCCAGGATGGCTACCAATACTACTCGCCGAGCAACCGCCTGGGTGTCGCGCGGTGGTTCGCCGGGTTTGTCCGGGCGGACCTGAGCCACAACATCCGGTACGTCGATTTCTACAACCGGAGTCCGGAGCTGGCCGCCAATGCATCCGTGCTGGGGCGCGACTTTCGGGACCCGTTCACCCTCAGCTATGTTGAGCTCCAGACGGAGTTCCACTTCGTAGACTCCATCGGCGAGCCCCGCAACGGCGCTGTTCTTGAGTTGGAGTACGACCTGGCCGGTGGCCCGATGTTCGGCGACTACGCCTTCCAGAAATTTGACGGGACCGTCCGGGGGTATTGGCGTCCTTTCGAGCGCCTGCAGCTCGCCGCGAGGCTCCAGACGGGGCTCATCGTGCCCTATGGAGAGCAGGGCGGGGCGCCGATCACGTTCCAATTCTACCTGGGCGGCGCCAACACCGTGCGGGGCTGGGGCTCGCGAAAGCTCGCGCCACGCGTCGAGGAGTGCGCGCAGGAGGACCCCGAAGACTGCAAGTCGATTCCCGTGGGTGGTTACACACTGATCCAGGGAAATCTCGAGGCTCGGATTCTGCTTGGAGGCGGGTTCTGGCTTGTTGGGTTCGTGGACGCGGGCGACGTGCAGGACGATGCGCAGACGTACGTGATCGACGAGTGGAACTACAGCGCAGGGCCCGGTGTCCGCCTGGACAGCCCCATCGGATTGTTCCGACTCGATGCGGGCTTCAGACTCAACGACCCGGGTGTCTACGACGAGCCGGGCTGGGCGCTTTACTTCGGCCTCGGGGAGGCATTCTGATGCGCGCAAACTCAGCCGCGATTGCGGTGGTAGCTGTCCTGGCGTTCTTGCCGTGCTCGGATGCCGCCGCGCAGGAGCAATGGGTGCCGTGGGCGGCCGCAGGCTGGAGCCAGCAGGGGGTGGACCTCGCTGGCATCGTGGAGAATTGGCCGGCGCTCGAAGGTCTCAGGGGCGCGTGCTCCATCAGCATGGGGATTCGTCCCAAACGGGCCGGTGGGGCCGCGCGCGAGCTCTGGCTGCACGTTCCCGAGACCGCCTTTGGTGACTTGCCCCTGGGTGTGTTGGATGTCGCCGTCACGGAGCCGCTTCGGACAGGGCCGAGCGTCGTCAGGATGCAGATGCGAGGCCCCGTCGCCGGGCTCGCCCGCGCACACTTTGAGCTGCCGGCCCGCGTCGATCTGCTCGGAGGAAAGGTGGATTGGCGCAGCGGACCGGTGGAGGGGCAGGTGGTGCTGCGCGATGTGGATCTGGACGCGGTCACGGCTGCGTTTCCCGTCCTGGCCATCGGCGGGAAGGTCGATCTCACGCTGGACGTGGGTGGTTCCACGAAGAACCTCGCGTTGTCCGGCCGGATCCAGGGCGACGATCTATCATGGCGCAGCGACGCCATCGGGCGAGTGGTGGGAACCGTCAACCACAGGGACAACTTGTCCAAGATCGCCGTGGAGTGGGGACCAAAGGCGCGGTCGATCGCCAATCTGACGGCGTCCGTTCCGCTGGACATCTCGCTGCGACGCGGGGACGTGCGCTGGCTGGATGCCAAGCCCCACGACATGACGTTGAGCGCGAGGGGATTGACGCCCAAGCGGTTGCGCCCGTTCTGGCGCGCGCCGCACGGCGCGGATTTCTCGGTCGACGTATTCGCTGGCGGCCTGGGGACGCTGGACGATTTTGGGATCAACGTGACGGTGACCGGGCGGCTCATCGATCCGGACAGACCCTGGATCCCGGTGTTCGCCACCGCTCACCTCGGCCCGCGGCGGCAGACGGCGCAATTGACCCTCGGCGAGGAGCTGTTGGAGATCGGGGTCGAGACGGAGGCGAACCTCATCGGAATCCGGCGGCGGGGCAAACGTTTTGAGACGGCGGAACTGAGAGGGAGCGCGGCGTTGCGGCTGCCACTGGCGCGCGTGTCGCCGTACCTCTCGGAAGCCGTGCACGACCTCAGCGGGAAACTCATCGGCGACGTCGCAGTGGAAGGCACGCTCGGGCAACCGAAGTTCACGGGAGCGTTCTCCACCTCCGACGGCGGGGTGACCCTGGTGGACCTGAACCTGCGCCTGAACCAGCTCAAGTTCGCCGGGCGGCTGGAAGGCACCACATTGCAGATCTCCGATCTGAGCGGATTGGCGGGCCTGGGTCGCATTGGTGGCTCCGGGCAACTGGAGTTGATCGCGACACCGCCGGGCAAGCCGCCTGCCGAGGGGCTGTGGAGCCAATGGTCCATGAAGGGCGCATTTGACGGTGGGCTCGAGCGCTTTCCGTTCATTCACGACTCATTTCCCAATGGCCTCGTGGACACGAAGTTCCGCGCGGAGCTGGAAGCGGGACCTGGTGAGACGAACCTGGAGCTCGTCGTCGACGGCGGCAGCCTCTTCGTCAGCGAGGCGCACATCCTCCCGGAGGCGGCGGCCATCCCGGAGAACCGCGGCGTGCGGCTCATCGATTGGCGGGGCGATGTGGATGCGTCGCGCAGTTTCCTCGAGGGCGATGGGCACTTGCGGGCCCGCGTTTGGCTCGCGGCGCCGTTCAAGGTCAGGGGCGAGACAACGGAACTGGACTTTACAGGCGGCGTGGTCGTGGACCGGGTGGACCGCGATGTAGCGGTGGAAGGGGCCTTCGAGGCGCGCAAGGGCGGCGAGTTCCACCTGTTCGACAACGAGTTCACAGTGCTGGGCGGGACGCTGACCGTGGCGGGGGGAAACCTCGATGAGCGGGAGGCCCTCGCGCAGGGGCCAGCGCAATTGGCGGACCCCAACGCGGCCACCGCAGCAGTTCCACTGGAGCTTGTCATCGATTTCGCCGCCCGCGGCTACGCCGTGGACACCTACGTGCTGCTGCAGGTCAGAGGACCGCTTCGACGTCCGGAGCTCATCCTGGCGTCCAGCCCAGCTCTCCCCGAGTACCAGATCCTGACGCTGCTCATCACCGGCAAGGTGGACGCCGTGGACGAGAAGAACGGCAATGTGCGCAAGCAGGTGGCCAAGCTGGTTTCCAAGTTCCACAACCCGTCGCTGTCGCGGCAGCTCTACGATCGCATTGGGCTGGACAAGCTCGGCGTTGGTTTTGGAAAGTCCGTCGCGCAGCCGATTCTCACGGTGGGCAAGCAGGTGAGCCGACAATTGTATGTGGAGACCGTCTACCACCACGACGCGCCTCCGGACGAGAACGAGAAGGAGGCGCGAATCAATTACCAGCTCAGCCCAAACTGGACGGTGGACACGGCATTTGGGGACGCTGGCATCGGCAGTTTCGGCTTGTTCTGGAGCACGCATTGGGGCGGTCCGCCGAGGCCAAAACCGCCAGCAGACTGGGGCGTGACCGAGGAGCGCTGAGGTGTTATCAGCGGTGCCCCGTTTGGGAAGGAGACGCAATTTGGACTATTCAGCAGGGCAGGACTGCGACGCGTGGTGCAACAAATGCAAGATGGTGTTGCGCCATGTGATCCACGCCGTAGTCGAGGGCAAGCCCGTTCGGGTCGAGTGCAAGACGTGTCGCGGGATCCACCGCTTCAAGGCCAGCCAGACGGCCACCGCGCCGAGGCGTACGCGCACGGCGCGCCGAGCCGCGGCACCCAAGGAAGACAAGACGCTGCTGGAGTGGGAGCGCCTGACCGAGGGCAAGACTCTCGACGACGGTCGCCGCTACACCATCTTTGAGACGTTCGAGGCCGGTGAGTTCGTCGTGCACATCAAGTTTGGACTTGGTGTCGTCAAGACGGTTCAGGCGAGCCGGAAAGTGGAGATCCACTTCAAGGATGGCGTCAAGACGCTCGTCCACTCGCGTTAGCCCAGGACCCAGCCCAGGGACGTGCGGAGCTCTGGGACAAGGCCAGCCGGACCTCGTTCACGCGGGTGTGATCCGGTAGTACGCGTGGTCCTTCTTCTTGCCAGCCAACCCGGCCCCGGCGAGCAGGAGTTTCCACTGCAGCCCGTACTTCTTCAACAAGAGATCCGCCGCGGCGGCTACCTCCGCGCCGTCGGTGAGCTCGACACAGACGCCGTCGAACCACGGCCCTTTGATTCCCCCTGCGACGCCGCAGGCGGCGAGTTTACAGGCAGAGTTCCGCGCGAGCCGCTTGCACTTCCAGCTCTTGCCGTTGGTCATGAAGACCAGGTCTGTGCCTTGGTGTGCAAACCAGATTGGGGTTTTGACCCCCTCACCGCTGCGCTTGAACGTTTCCAGGTTGATGTAGCTCTCCCCTTGGAGGGCTCGGATTGCGTCAGACATGGGGACCTCGGTTGCTGGAGCTACGATAGACGCTGCGGCGGGCGCGGCAAGGGTCATGCGCTCGGGGGGCGACTCTGATAGGTTTGCCGCATGGCCGAGCAACCTGCCAGCGTGCAGTCTCGATTGACGGACGCGCTCGCGCGCATTCAGCGTTCGCGTTGGACGCGGCGCGGTCTTCTTTTGGCCGGGGCCGGTGCCGCGGCGTGGTGGCGGTTTGGCGGCTACCCCGACACGGCGGCGCGCAACCTGGCCGATTGGGAGGTCGAGGTCCTCGCCGCCGCCGGGCGCGCCCTGTTGCCGCCGGCGCCGCTGGAAGGTTTTGCAGACACATTGGGCGACCGGGTGGGGCGCTACCTCACCACCATGCCGTCGGCGCTGCGCCTGGAAGTGCACGCGCTGCTGCTCGCCGTGGAGCAAGGCACGGTCGTGGGCCTGTCCCCGTTCCGGTTCACCCGGCTCGAGGCGGACCAGGCGCGTCGCTTTCTGGAGGGATTGGAGGCGCGCGGCGGCTATCCGCGCCTCATCTACCGGAGCCTCCGGGATCTGGTCTACCTGGCGTACTACCAACAGGACGCCGCCTGGCCCGCGCTGGACTACGCCGGTCCGCTGGTCCCACCGGGTGTACGCGGAGACGCGTACATTTCGCTTCGGGCGCCCGATGGGGCAGTGCCCCCCGGTTACAAGGCATGATCTACGACGGCCTTGCGCTGCCCACGTCCGGGACGATGGAGGCCGACCTTTGCGTCGTGGGTGCCGGTCCTGGCGGCCTGGCGGCGGCGACCATGGCCGCCGAGGCCGGGCTGCGGGTGGTTCTGGTTGAGGCCGGCGAGCTGCTGACGCCCGGCATGGTCAACCAGCGGGAGGAGGACATGCTCCCGCGGCTGATGTGGTTGGCCGGCGCCCGGACCACGCGGGACAAGGCCGTACGGGTGCTGCAGGGCCACGGTGTG
>CALBXO010000083.1 GCA_937890335.1 uncultured Pseudomonadota bacterium
TGATGCAGGTGCCCGAGGGCCGCCGCGCGACGAGTCTGCTGACCCGGTTTGACCTGAACCGCGACGGGGATCTCGACGCTCTGGAGGGTCAGCTGCTCGCCGGTCATCTCGGCGCTGAGGTTGTGGGCGGCTGGTCTCTCAAGGTCGGCAACGCGTCTCCAGTCCCCAAGAGCCTGGACGCCCGCGCCACGGTGTCCGACAGCGGCGGCGTGCTGGTGGCGCTCCTGCTCGAGTATCCCCCAGCGACGCGGGGCGAGCGTGTGCGCGTGCGCGTGCTCGCGTCGCCGGCGGGCAGCAGCCCGGTGAAGGCCGCTCCGGTGGTGGTGGAGATGCAAGCCTCGGACGGTGTGTTCCAGAGTTCCCATCCCGTGGCGCCCGACGCCCCGGTCATGGGCCCCCTCGTGCTGAAGCCTGGGGGCGCGGGGGCGTGGCTGCGGACCAGGTAGCCCGCGGGGCCCGGTTTAGTGCTGCGCGGTGTTGCCCCCGCTCTGCGCCAGCGGCAAGCGCAGCCGGAACGTAGTGAAACCCGGAATCGACGTGAGCTGAATCTCGCCGCCGTACGCCTCGGCAATGTCGCGGCTGATGGCCAGGCCCAAGCCCGAACCGACGCCGTGGCGGTTGGCGCTGACGTACGGCTCAAAGATGCGCTCGGCGTCTTGCGCGGAGACCCCGGGCCCGTCGTCGCACACATCGAGGGCGATGTGGCCGTCCTGGCGGTGGGCCCGCACGACAATCGTGCCATGGCGCGACCTGCTCTCGATGGCCTGCACCGCGTTCATGATCAGGTTGATGAGGACTTGCGCCACCTGACTGGGGCCGGCCTTGGCGAGCAGCTCGTGCTCCAGCTCCGTTTCGATGACCGCGGCCTTGCTGGCCCGCCGCGACAGGAGGTTGGCGACGCGGGTGACCACGGTCCCTACGTCTGTCACGGCATCCTGCCCGGGCTCGCCAACGAGCATCGCGGACTGCACGACGTCCAGGACGTGCGCAGCGCCCTGCACTCCGTCCCCAAGGACGTCCTCAAGTTCCCGAAGGCGCTGCCGCAGCTCGTCCCAGGCCATGGGGTTGCCGCCGTATCGGAACCCACCGCCAAGCGCGGTCAGTGCGCGGAGGTCCTCCCTGGCGACGTAGACCTGGGAGCGCACGCAGGCCGCTGGCGTCGCCATCTCGTGGAGCACACAGTCCACCAGGTTACCGGCTGTGTTTCTCAGCTCGTCCGTCTGGCCGGCGCCCGCGCGGCGTCGGAGCGAGTCCATGGTGGTGACCACGCCCTCAAACAGACCCCACATCTCATCGATGCGGCGCGACACCAGCGACAGCCGCTGGTCCATCCGGTGGTTGATCCACCAATAGCCGCGGTCCTGGTTTCCCGCGTCCCGGGCGCGGGCATTGATGCCCCGCAGCTCCGAGAGGACAGCGGCCATGAGCGGAACGAGCCGCCGCAGCGGCGCGCGCATGTCGGCGAGCGCCTCCAGCAGAGCTTCGTTGGGTTGGTGGGTGATGATGGGTACGACGCGGATGTCCGGGTCGTGAGGGGAAGAGACCGAAGAGGGCGCTTCTTCCATGGTGTCGTCGAATTGGTGCTCGAACGGGTCATGGGCGCGGCGCGACATCGCTCGGACAGGCTTGGTTTCAGCGGATGGCATCGAGTGTTGCTCCCGTAGTGGCTCGACACTTCCCTACATCAAGAGTCGTGCCAGGTGTTGCCACCGGGAATCCCGTCGATCACGGGCTCGATCTGTGTCAGTCCACGCACGCTGTACTGTCGGACTACAGTCGGATGACACTCTGCGGTCCGGTCTACGTCCCGCGGCGCTGCCCAATACTGCGATGCGTGACGGCCCGCCGCGGTCTATCGAAGCGGGTTGTACGCGGGCTCCCTGCCAGGCTTCCCAATAAACTCTGTGCAGCTCTGCCCCGGCTGGTCGCAGGCGACGAGCACGTGGAGTTCCATGGTGTACACAGACGGGCCCAGCAAGCGGTCCGCTGCGATGCGTTCTGTGGCTGAGGCCAGGCAGGTCAGCGTCTCGGCGTCCGAGGGATCTTCTGACGTGATGCTCGGGCGTTCGAGGGAGCGCATCTCCAACGTCAATCGCAGCTTGTGCGGCTTTGGATGGTAGCCGTGGTTGCCGGCTCGGGCGGCGCTTTGGGACACGCAGTGGTTTGCGCGCAGCACCACGGCTTCCTCAATTTGGCCCATGGTGAAACGGCTGACTTGTCTGCGCCCCTTGTGTACCGCGTTCGCCACGATGACCGTCCGCGTGTCCGCCGGAGCGCCAGTCAGAGCCGCGTGTCCGGAGATGCACCGGTCGAGGTCGGGCCAGCTGCCATCGCCGACGCGGACGTCGAAGCCGTTGATCGCTTTACGGGGCGTAAAATGGAGGGTCAGCGTAGCTGTTGTGGGGGCCCCCGCCGGCGTGCCCTTGTCTTTGACTTGCTGCTCGAATGTCTTCTCTCCCATGTGGGCGATGGGCCAGACGCAGTCGTCGGCGAGCAACTGGAGGTTGTCCTGCCAGCTTCGGTGCGCGGAACGGTACGGGGTTGATACCAGCACGGCCCCTGTACGGCGACGCTTCATTGAGCCGTAGTGAGGCTGGATCATGGCGAGCTCGAAGGTCGTGAACCCAGATCCGGCGGCCCAGTCCAATATTGCGCTGTCGTCCATGTCGGGAAGGAGCGCGTATTTGTGGCGCCTGTTGATGGCAAGGATGCGTTCAGCGCCGAGCTCTGCCTCGGCGAGATCGCCCACGGCGCAGCGGGTCCCGGCCTGGTCCACAAACGTCGGTCGGCGGGGATCGGGGTGATCATCGTTGTAGGGGAAGACGCCTCGCGCGATGTAGTGACGCAGCCGATCGAGGTTCGCTGCGCGACTCGCCTCAAGGTTGGGGCTCGGCGCCGGCTCGGACCCCAGCAGTCGGACCACGTATTCGAGGTGGACGTGAACCCGCTCACGGTCGTTGTCCCACGCCGTCGGAGGGCGGCCAAAACGTGCCTCCCAGCTGACATCCCCAATTGCCGTGTTGACGGGCGCCGGGGTCGCGGTCGCGGTCATGGGTAGCAGCGTCACGAGGAGTGCGAGACTGGCAATCAGACGCTTCATGATGACCTCTGCGGCAGCACCATCTCCGCCTTTGTGTATGCGCATGTGAAGCCCTGCCTCTCCGCGTTGCGGCGCGTCGCGATCCCTGGAGCGCACAGAATGCTGGCCAGGGTTGCGCCCTGGCTCTGTGCGCACGCCAGGCGGGCGCGGATGAGCGCCGCCTGCACGCCTCGGCGGCGGAAGCCGGGCAGAGTGGAGGCGGCGAAGAGGGCGGCGGGGCCGTCGGACCGCGCCATGACGCCGGCACCCACCCACTCTCCGTCGAGCACTGCGGCGAAGGTGACGGCCGTGGATTGCGACACGAGCCGTATGGTGCTGCGCAGGCGGTCGGGCCCGGGCTCCTCCCCTTCTCGGAAACCTCGCGCGATCAGTCGGGCGACGCGCTCCATGGCACCGGCGTCGGACCGATCGAGCGGGAGGGTCTGCACCTCGCCGAGCGGTGTCAGGTCCTCGGCGGGGTCGAACTCGCGGTACAAAACCTCCTGGAACCGCTTGAGGACGTAGCCACGGTCGCGAAGGCCGTCCAACAGCGACGCGTCGGCGTAGGGACACAGCTCCACGCTGGGGGTGACCTGGCGCTCGAGGTAGAACGACGCGAGGCGGTCGAGTTGGGCGTCCGTGACGGGGGTGCGCATGCCGAGGCCCAAGGCCCGGTTGGTGAATGCCGCGGGGCCGGCATAGATGAGAAAGCCGTCACCCAGGGGCTCTACCGCGATGTCGCGCGTAGGGTCCAGCGCCAGGGATTGGCGCGCCGAGCCTGCGACGCCGTGCGCGGCGTTGAGCTCAAGGGCGATGGCGACGTCCCGTGTTTGTAGTGCCATAGGTTCCCTTTCCGTCTCCTGGACGCGCCCGGACAGCGTGTCCAGGCGTGCGCGCGTCCGGCCCCGCGTGTTGCAGGGCCGCACAGACTTTGTATGCTCGCGCGTCGGGCAGGGCAACGCTCCAGGCCCCATACCGTGCTGGGCGCTGCGTGGGTGTAGACCGCTGGGATACGCGAAGATCGGCGGGGAGGTTGCAGCCTGCGATTCTGGCCGCATCTTGGGAGCCGTCACGCACTTGCAACCGGGCCTTCCCATGCTTCGATCCCTCGCACTTGTCTCGCTCGTCCTGGCACTCACGATCGTCGGTTGCTCCGACGCCAACTACGGCGGTTCCGGCACGGGCGATCCTGCCGATGGGGAACCGGACGGACCGGAAGGTCGGCCCGGTGATGACGACCCCTCGCGCCCCGGTGATGGGAACGGGCCCGACGGCCAGGAGCCGGACGGAGAGCCGACCGAGCCGGACGTCGATGGCGACTGTCACGACGCCTGCATCTGCGCCGACACGGCGGGTCTTGTCTGCGACGATGGCGCGGAGTGCCTCTGCGACACGACGGTGCACCGGGCGGAGTTCGATGAGTTCAACGACCTGATGGTGGGCGAGTGGACCGGCGTGGCGTCCAATCTATGGGAGGGCGAGTACGGGGTGGACGTGACCTTCCGCGCGGACGGCACCTACTCGGCGCAGTGCCATCCGGACGCAGGGAGCGACTGCTCGCCGTTCTACTGGGGTGTCGACGGCGACTCGCCGGACAAGACCTGGTGGCTCTCGGACATCCTCGCGAGCGGCCGCGGGATGGGCAACCTGACGTTCCTCCACGGCTCCGGCTCAACGACGCGCGGCAACCTCGACAGGATCGCCCTCACCCACGGTGGGGACTCCCTGTTCTTTGAGGTCTGGCCGCAGGACCGGGACGTCGCTGGACCGGTGGTCGTGCACCTGGTCCGCCGCTGACCGGGCCCGCGGGCTCGGGCGCTGCGCTCGCAGCATGCGGACGTCGATCAGGGAAGCTCCAGCCGGTCCAGCATGTCGCCGTAGATGACCTTGCGGACGAACTCGCCCTTCAGGAAGTCGTGGGGAAAGCCGAGCTCCACGGTGGCGACCGCCTCGAGGCGCTGCGCCTGCTCGTCCGTCAACTGCACGCCGACCGCGCCGAGGCAATCGTCCATCTGGGACCGTTTGCGGGGCCCGACGATGGGGAAGAGCTGTTTTCCGCGCCGTTGCACCCAGGCCAGCGCCACGTGGGTGCTGGAGGTGCTCAGTTCGTCGGCGACCGCGTCCACAGCCTCGGCGATGGCCCGGTTGTGGTCGTTGAGCCGATCCGACGCGCCGGTGCGCATCGTGTCCACCTCGCCTGTGGCGCGCGTGTATTTACCCGTCAGCAGCCCTTGTGCCAGCGACCCCCAACACGTGACGCCGATCCCGAGTTTCTCGCACATCGGCAGCAGCTCGCGCTCGGGCGTGCGGTCCAGCAGACTGTACTGGAGCTGCATGGCGACAAAGCGGGTCCACCCGCGCAGCTCCGCGGTGGTCTGCAGGCGACTTACGATCCAGGCTGGCGTGTCGGAGATGCCGATGTAGAGGACCTTGCCTGAGCGGACCAGGTCGTCCAGCCCGCGCAGGACTTCGTCTTCCGGGGTGGTGAAGTCCCAGGCGTGGAGGTAGAGCAAGTCAATGTAGTCCGTGCCCAGGCGCCCAAGGCTGCCCTCCACCGAGCGCACGAGGTTCTTGCGTCCGTTGCCCGAGGCGTTCGGGTCGCCGCTCGCCATGGAGAGCGAGTATTTGGTGGCGATGACATACCTATCCCGGTCGTCACTGACGAGGTTACCGACGATCCGCTCGGATTCGCCCTCGTGGTATTTATTGGCTGTGTCGATGAAGTTCCCGCCGCGCTCGCGGAAGGCGTCGAACACCTCTCGGCAGGCCTCCATGTCGCCGCCAAAGCCCCAGCGGGTGCCAAAGGACATGGTGCCCAGGCAGATCTCAGATACGCGCAGGCCGCTGCGGCCGAGCAGTTTGTAACGCACGATTCCCTCCCCGGAGTTGGGCCCCGACCGGTCTGGATCGTGGGCGTTGGACGGTTGTACCCTCGCCCACTGCGCCGCCCAAGCGCTGGACCAGTGGGTCCTTGCGCGACTCGCCCCGCCGCCCGTGATCAGGGGCACGCCGGTGACATCCGGTGGCCGCCGCCGCCGGCCAATTCGACAGCCACGCGGGCTTGTGGAAATCTTCCCCTTCGGCAAGCTGCCCGCGAGGCCAGCAAGTGGTGAGTGGATGCAGATGACCTCGACGATTGGTTCTGGTGGAAGGCGCTTGCTTCGCGGCGGCCGCGTCCTGGTTGTCGCGTCAGCCCTTGCGGTGAGCCTCGCTGCGGTCTTCGCCTGCGGAGACGACGAAACCAGCGGGTCCAACAACGGCTTTGTGGCCAACAACGGCGGCAACAACGGCGGCAACAACGGCAACAACGGCGACAACGGCGACAACGGCAACAACGGCAACAACGGAGAGGCGGAGCCGGTGGGGCCGTTCGATTCGTTTGACGAGAGGCCGTGTCCCGACAGCAGCGTCCTGACCTACGACAATTTCGGCGGCCCCTTCGTCCTCAATTGGTGCGCAGGGTGTCACAGCGTGGCCCTGGAGGCGGACGTGCGCGCTGGGGCGACCGTGGGTGTGGACTTCGACACGGTCGAGGACATTCGTACCCACGCCGAGCGGATGTGGGCCCGATCGGCGGACCAGAACATGACGATGCCCCCCACGGGTGGACCGCCCGCCGCCGACCGCGTGCTCCTGGGCGAGTGGCTGGCTTGCGGAGCGCCGGAGTAATGGTGGACAGGCTGAAGTGGCTCGTTGGGCCGTGGACAGACGGGGCCGTGGAGGAGCGTTGGTTTGCCCCGGTCGCCGGGCGAATGATCGGTGTGAACCGTAACCTTGAGACCGGCTTCTTCGAGTTCCTGCGCATCGAGTCCCGCAAGACCGGCCCGGTCTACATCGCCTCCCCAATGGGGGGCGTGGCGACGGAGTTCATGGCCGTCGTTGTCGAGGCTGACCACGTCCATTTCCGCAACCCCGACCACGATTTCCCCACCGACATCGAGTACCGCCTCGCGGACGGCGAGCTCGGCGCACGGGTGTGGGCCGGCGCGCGACTGGCGACCTGGCGCTGGCGCCGGGCGCATCACTAGACCCGAAAGAAGCGAAGATTCCTGCTGCGGACGCGGATACACCGCCGCTGACGGCG
>CALBXO010000084.1 GCA_937890335.1 uncultured Pseudomonadota bacterium
ACCGGGACGAGCGCGCCGAGCGGTCTGGCCCGCAGGGCGGTCAGAAGCGCCGCGGCCTGCTCGGCCTTGTGGCCCACGGTAATGACGACGCAGTCTGGACAATCGGTGTCGAAACTCCGGATTGCCTCCGACGCGCGGGTGGCACTCTGGACGTCGATGATGCCCCCGTGCAGGTCCAGAAGCGGCGCGGCCGACTGTCGATCGAACTCGACGACAAGGAGGCGCAAGGTGGGAGCAGGGCTGTTGGGTCCGTCGGTCACGACGGGCATGTCACCACGACCCCGCGAACCCGTCAACTGCGGGGTTGCCCACGCCTTGACGCCCTTTCAATCCCGGAACTATTCTCCGCCACGATTGGTAGGAACCCGACGCTGCCCGTGGGCAGTCCCGACAGGAGATGGTGATGAGCCAGCGGATAGCGGTCTTTGTTTCCCTCGTCTTCCTGGTCGCTTGCGGCCCGAACCTGGAGACGGACGAGGGCATTCGACAGGCTCTCACCGACGCGAACGTGCCGTCAGCGACGGCGTCGAAGGCCGTCGAAAAGATCCAGGGGATGCCGGCGGACAAGCAGAAGCAATTCGTGGGTGACCTCGTGACGCTGCACAGCAGCGACCGGGCGCCAGCCGGACTGTTTGATGTGCTCGTGGCGCTGCGCGACCCGGCGGCCAAACCCGCCTACGTCGCCGTGCTTCGCGATCGCGAGGCCGACAACCGGCAGCGGGCCAAGGCGGCCATCGCGCTGGGCGACATCCAGGCGACCGACCACATCGATGACCTGGCGACCATGTTCCGCAAGGTGGCCAACGAGGATCTGCGCCGCTCGATTCTGGAGGCGTTCACCGCGATGCCCGACCCGGCGGCGTTCCCGGTTCTCGTGGAGATTCTGCAGAACTTTGATCCCGACAGGGAGCCGATCGCCTACCACGCGTACGCGTGCGAGGTCATTGAGGCGACGCCCGGGGTGACAGACTCTGTCGGGCGCGCCGCGACGTACGGCATGTTCCTGGACAATGCGACCAACCAGAACGTGTACAAGGAGTGCGCCCTGGCAGTGTGCAACGCCGGTACCTTGGCGACCCCGGAAGTCGTGACCGTGCTCCAAGGCAAGCACGGACGTATCAACGCGCGGTTCCAGAAGTTTCCCAGCTACATCCTGGGTAGCAATGAAGTGAAAGCCGCGGACGTGCTGGGCCTTCTGCGCGATCCGAAGGCCGTGCCGCCGCTGGTGGCGGTCCTCACCACAAAACCTGAGATTCCGCCGGGCTACCGCAACGAGAAGCTGCGCGGTTGGGCTGCGACGCGCATCCAGTTGTTCGTCTACTCCGCGGGAGCGCTGGGCGACATCGGTGATCCCGCCGCGATCGAGGAGCTCGCCAAGTTCGTCGTGCAGGACAAGAAGGTGCTCGAGCCCTTCAACGATCTCATCGGCTACGACTCCCGCTCCCGCCACGACCTGGCGCTCGCGGCGATTGATGCCCTCAACACCATCGGCGATCGCTCCGCGCTGCCGCATCTCAAGCGCGCGATCGAGTCCGGCGACATCCCCGAGCTCAAGGCATTCAACCCCTCGTTCGTCTACCAGGGCCGCTGGGAAGCTGGACGGGCTTACGCGCGCCTGGCCACCGCCGCCCAGTTTGACGAGTACGACGCGCTCATCGCGGCCGAGAAGGTGGACGAGGTCAAGAAGAAGCTCCAGGAGTTCCGGCCAATGCTGGAGGTCGCCAAGGAGTGCGGCGACCAGGCCGCGTGCTACGGCCGTCACCTCAAGGGAGCGGACAAGCTCAAGGCGGAGAAGGCGGCGTGGGAGCTTGGAAGGATGGGCAAAGGCGCCGCTGAGGACGAGCTGCTCGCACACCTGGGCACTGAGAACCTTGAGCTGCGCAAGATCATGATAAAGAGCCTGTTCCGCGTGGGCAGCAAGAAGACCTACGCGAAGGTCACCGAGATTCTTGAGACGGAGAAGAGCCGCAAAGCCCCTGAGTTCCAGGACATCCACTTCAAGATGAAGGCCCTGCGGGCGTACGCGCGCAACAACGGGTAGGTTCGTTCGGAGCGCTGCGGGCACAGACCACGCCGGGAGGCCGATTGTTCAAAATCATCGTCGAGGACGGCTCGGGAACGGACCGCGCCTTCGTGGCGCCGCAGAACCTCACCGAAGGCATGATGTTCACGGTGGGGCGCACCGATGGCTGCGACATCGTTCTGCCGCGCGATGATGTGTCCGGCGAACACGGCGAGTTCGTGTACCACCGCGGCAGCCTCTTCTACCGCGACATGCGCAGCACAAACGGCTCCGTGCTGGCGCGCGACAACGAATCGACGCCGCTTGGCGAAGAATTCGGATGGGCCGCGCAGCTGCAGGGTGGGGACACGCTGTTGCTGGGCGACCCCAAGGAGGCCATGCGTCTCCACATCGAGATTGACGGCGACAGTGCCGAGGATGACGGCGTCGACCCGCCGGTGTTGGCCGTCTCGAGGCTGCACGAGGTCCGGGAGCTGCTCGGTCGTTTCGAAGCCGATCCGCTGCGCACAGCGCGACTCTACCAGGCCGCCAAGCTCATGGGTGGAAGCCTGGAGCTCGTCGATGTCTGCAAGACTGCCTGCGCGGCGATCTTCAACTTGCTCCCCACGGCGACCAACGTCAGCGTCCTGCTTGATCAGCGGCGCTCCGACCCGGACGGGAAAGCGCCGCGCCGAACCGACTTCGTGCCGTTTCTGTCAGTCGATCGCGAGGGCGCGCAGGTCCAGGGCGAGCGCGCGTCTCGGCACGTGGTCAACAATGTCTTTGAGGAGCGCGGCGCGATCGTAATCTGCGACACGACGGACATCAGCCCGTCGCAATCGATCATCAAAGCCCAGATCCGGTCTCTGATCGGCGTGCCCCTCGCGGTCGGCGACCGCATCATGGGCATCCTCCAGGTAGACAACCGGTCCAGCCACGGACTGTTCAGCCAGGAGAACCTGGACGAGCTCATCGTTCTCGCCGCGCAGGTGGCCCTTTCCATCGAGAATGCGCGCCTGTTCCAACGCGTGAAGGTCGCCGAAGAGCGGCTGGAGCGCGAGAATCGTTTCCTTCGCACCAAAGAGGGGCGAGAGTTTCGGGACATCATCGGGGACAGCCCTGCGATGCAGAGGGTGTTTGAGCTCGTCGACCGCGTTGTCGACACGTCGGCCACCGTGCTGGTCACGGGGGAAACCGGGACGGGCAAGGAGCTCATTGCCCGCGCGATCCACGAGCGCAGCGCCCGCAAGGACAAACTCTTCGTGGCGCAGAACTGCTCGGCGCTGCCCGAATCCCTGCTTGAGTCCGAGTTGTTTGGGCACAAGAAGGGGGCGTTCACAGGCGCCGATCAGGACAAGAAGGGACTGTTTGAGATTGCCCACCTGGGCACCATGTTCCTCGACGAGGTTGGGGAGATGGACCCGGCGCTCCAGTCCAAGCTCCTGCGGGTCTTGCAGGAGTCAGAGATTCGGCAGGTTGGGGCGATGTACCCCAAGAAGATCAACACGCGGGTCATCGGCGCGACCAACCGTAACCTCGAGGAAGAGGTCGCCAACGGGCGATTCCGCGAGGACCTCTACTACCGCCTCAACGTGTTTCCGATTCACCTGCCGCCGCTGCGCGACAGGCGCGAGGACATTCCGGCGCTCGCGGAGCACTACCTCAAGAAGTTCTGCCGCGAGTTCAACCGCCCGCATATGCAATTGAGCCCTGAGTCCATGGGCCTCATGCAGTCGTATCGTTGGCCTGGAAACATTCGTGAGCTCCAGAACGAGATCCAACGGATCGTGATTCACGGCGTTCCTGGGGATCTCGTCATGGCGGAGCACCTTGCGGATCGCATCGGACGGGCGGCGAACCTCGTGACCAAGGTCAATCCTGCCAAGGGCGGGCTCAAGGATATGATGGACGAGGTGGAGCGCTGGATTCTCGTACAGACCCTGGCCGAGCACGACGGGAACAAGACTCGGGCGGCCAAGACGCTTCTCATCACCCGCGAGGGGCTTCACAAAAAGCTCGCGCGGTTTGGGCTCTAGCGTGACGGACACCAATGTACAGGCGGTAGCCACGGGCGTGCAGGTGCTGATCGTGGAGCGGAGCACCCTCGTCCGACGCGCCGTGCGGATCACGCTGGAGGCCCTCGGGGCCGAGGTCTTTGAGGCGGCGGACCTCGCCGCCAGCGACCCGCAACGCATCGCGCTCGTCGTGTGCGAATTGCCCGACGACAGCTTTGACGGCCTGGCACGTTGGCACGCTGAGTCCGCGTCCCACGCGACCGTGCTCCCGCTGCTGTTGCCCACGGAGCCCGTCCCCGACGGCTTGCCTGACGGGTTCGCGCAGGCGCTGCGCAAGCCTTTCACGCCCCACGCTCTCGGCACCGCCGTGGCGGCTCTCGTTCCGGATCTGGCCGAGTTGACCTCGGTCCCGTTTCCCGAGCAGGGAGACGTGGATGAACTCGATTTGGAGATCGACATCGATCCAATCGTGTCCGCCAGTCAGATCCCAAGTCGGCGAGCGCGCGAGGCGGTCTCCGAGCCGCAACGCATGCGGAGACCGAAGGTCGACGTGCGCTTTTCGGACGACGATTGGGATGTGGAGCCCGCCGACGGCCGACTGCGACCGAGCCTGACCGACTCCATCTTTGACGAGCTGCCGGGGCAGCGCGGCGTGGGCCTGCCGATCGGCGAATCGCTGGAGACTTTCCCAGTACTCCGCCCGGAGATCGTGGGCGAGGAAGACGATCTCGAGATCGTGGAGGTCGAGGCGGTCGATCCGTTGCCGGAGTGGGCGTCGATTCTGATCTCCGTGTGGCCGGTGATGGCGCGCGAAGGCGTGCGCGAGGAGCGTGGACGGCTGCTGGCGACCTCCCTGGCCGTCTCCGGCATGCCCGCGCCGGCGCACTGGACGCGCCCGGACGTGGCGCAGGCCGCCGCAGAGCGTGTCGAGCTCTTGTCCAGAACGCGCGCTCTCAGTGGAGACCTCGGCGCCTGCGGACCCCTGGAGCTGCTCGCCACGGTTCGGAGACGGCGGCTGCGCGTGGATCTCTACGTGGAAACCGAGCGCGCGCAGTGGCGTCTGAGGTTGTCCGGCGACCAATTGTTGAGCATCCAACCCGCGGCCACGCACAAGCCCCGCCTGCTCGCGGAAGTTCTCGTCGACATCGGCGCTGTCGACCGCGCCACGCTGGAGGCGTTTCTCCAGGCGCGATCGGCAATCTCCGGCGATCTCGGGGCCGCTCTCGAGGCGGCGGGTGTCGTCTCGCACGCGCAGCTCCGCGAGGCCCGGCAAGCCCAGAGCATGGGGTACCTGGCGGACGTTTGTGCCGTGAACGAGGGGTACCACGTGATGCGAGTGCGGGACCCTGGGCCCCACGATCAGGTCGGACAGTCCGTCTGCAACATGCTCCTGACGCTGCTGCGTCGCGGGGCCATCAAGCCGAACATCACCGTCGCCGGGTCAGACCTCATCGCCGCAGACCCGGCCACGGCGCACCTGCTTCGGGCCGCGCTCGAGGACCCCGAGGCAACGCTGCTGGCCCGGTGCCGCGAGCCGGCTACCGTCGGAGACGTCGCAGTGGATCTGGCTGTGGTGCTGCGGATGGTTGCGGTGGGCGCGCTGGTCATCCTGGACAGCTGACCGGGTGCCCCGGTGACCCGCCGACGATCGTCAGATGACGATCTGGGCGCCAGTCAGTCGGTGGGCCAGCTCCGTCGCCCTCTTTACGCAGTCATTGAGTGAGACGCCGCGGTAGGCGTTGCCGGTGACATGGATGCCCAGTTCGGCAGCGTCGGCCTCGATGGCGTCCACCCGCGCCAAGTGGCCGCGCAGGTACTGGGGAATGGCGCGGCGCCAGCGCTTGTGCGTGACGAAGACGGGCTCGGCCTCGATTCCGAGTGTCGTGTGCAGCTCCGCGCGGATCGCCTCGAGCGCCTCCTCGTCGCTCAACTCGACAAACTCGGGATCAAACACGCCACCGGCAATGATCCGCAACAGCGCATGGTCGGGTGGTGCCTGATCGGGGAAGATGCTGGAGGTCCACAGGCAGCCAAGCATCCGCAGGGGTTGCCCCGGCGGGACGAGGAAGCCGAAGCCGTCGAGCGCGCGGGGGATGTCGGCGAGCCGGAACCCGATGCCGAGAACACGTACGCCTGCGTAGGTCAGTGCCTCCAAGCGGGCGCCGAGAGATTCGTGGTGAGGGGCCACGAGCCGCGCCGCCACGTAGGATGGGACCGCCAGAATCAGGCGCTTGCCGCGGACCTGTGCCGTCCCGTTGGAGACCACCCATGCGTCCCCGTCCCGAGTCAGCTGAGACGCGCTGAAGCCGGTGGTCAGCGACGCGCCAAGGCGGTCCCGTAGCGCCTCGCTCAGGCGCTCGATCCCACCGGTTCTGAAGGTGGTGAGCCGTCCGCCGGGGCCCGCGGGCCCGTCGCTCGTGTCGCCCTTTGCCGCAGCCTCTCGCTGTTTGGCGCGCAGCGCGCGAAACAGGCTGCCGTGCTCGATTTCCATTGCGCGCATGCGAGGGAACATCGCGTCCAGGCTCACCTCGCGCGCGTCCCCCGCGGTGATCCCCACGACCATGGGGCGGATGAAGGCCTCGGCAAACTCGGTGCCAATGCGCCGCTGCGCGAACTCGTAGACCGTCTCATCCACGTTCGGATCGCGCGGCGTCGCAAAGGGCTCGCCAAGTACACGCAACTTTGCCGCGAGTCCGAGGAGGGGGGTGGTCGCGAAGGCGGGTGGGCTGGTCGGCAGGGCGACGAGCCTTCCATCGCGCCAGAGGTAGCGTTTCTTGGCCAACTCGGAGGCCGCCACAAGCTCGTCGCCGAGCCCAAGATCGGCGGCGAGCTCCACGGTGTCGGTCACGTTGGTCAGGAAGCCGTTGGGGCCCCAATCGCAGCACCAGCCGTCGCGTCGGGTCGTCCGCGCGGTGCCACCCGGGCGCTCCTCGGCCTCCAGCACATGAACGCTGGCGCCTGTTTGGGCGAGGCGAAAACCTGTGGTCAGGCCAGAGACACCGCCTCCGACGACGACAAACTCGGCGTCAGCGTCCGGCGTGGCGGTCGAAGGCATGCACCGTCTCCACGAGGTGGGCGACCGCGTCCGGCGACGCCTCCTTCATCATTCCGTGGCCCCGGTTGAAGACGTGGGCACCGCCAAGGCCC
>CALBXO010000085.1 GCA_937890335.1 uncultured Pseudomonadota bacterium
TGTCGTCCGGGCAGCCGCCGGCAAGATCAGCGCCACCCGGGCACAGACCGGGGCTGAACAAAACCCCGCCAAAACGGGCGTGGCCAATCAGGGGCGACGCCGGGTCGCGCTGGACCTCTCGGGTCAGAGACTGACCGTCGGAGGGGGGAAGATCCACGCGGATCACCTCCACGTCCTCCGGGTCCACCACGCGGATCAGGTTGCCGTCCTTCCGGAAGCTGAAGCTCTTGTCGGCCAGCTCCACGATGCTGCCGGGAATCTCGGGCAGCTGGCGTCCATCGCCGATCCCGGCGAAGACCACCAGGCCCTGGCCCGGCATGAGGCAGGACGCCTTGATTCTCGTCCGCTCCTCCTGCTCTTTGTAGATGGCAAAATTCTCCACCAACACCGGCTCGAGACCGACATTGACGAGCTCAACGAATTCATCACGGGTGGCGGACACCTCGCCATCTCCGTTGGCGTCCCCCTCCGGTCCGGTGGGTACCGCGGAGAGAACCTCATTGAGGACGAGCTCCGTGGCTGTAGCGCGCGCCGCGCCGGGGCACGGTGGCGGCGGCTCTGGGCAGCCACTGGCAAGCCGCTGTCCGTCCGTGCAAGTACCGGCCGAGTAGCGCTGCCGCGACACGTCGTTATGTCCCGTGAAAGACCCCGTCAGCTCCGGCCACCGCACCACTGAGGCGTTCTCGGCGGCCGGGTAGAACTCGTCGTGCAACACAACCCCGGACGGCGATTGGACGATCAACTGCCCTCCGCCATTGGTGAGGCGCAAGCTCTTCTCCGAGATCTCAACCAGGGCCCCGGCGAACACTGGCCACTGGGCGCCCGGTTCGATCCCGCCAAAAATCACGAGGCCCTCGCCCGGGTCCAGACACCCGGTGGCAATGTTCGTCACGGGCTCGTCTTCGACCGTCTTGCGGATTGTGACGCCCTGCACGCGAATGCGGTGGTCCGAGACGTTGACCAGCTCGATGAACTCATCGTCCGTCGAGTGGCGCACGCCGTCTTCGTTGGCATCACCACCGTCACCGTTGGGCACGGCCGCCAACACCTCGTTAATGATCAGCTCACCCGGTTCCGGTCGGGGCGCGTCCGCGCACTCGCCGCTGGGTAAATCGCCGTCGGTTGGACCCCCGTCCACATCGGCTCGATCGCCGGTATCGGGAACGGGAGCTCCAGCGCCGCACGCCCCGTCCGTACACACCTCGCCGTCGGCGCAATCGGCGCTGATGCGGCAGGGGGACGCAGGGTCGGAGCAGGCACCAAGAAGGAGAAGACACACCATCGCGAGATGTCGCATGGGGCCCACCATAGGGAGGCCGTCGGCGCGCCGCAAGCAGGCGCGCCACCGCGGCGGTCAGAACCACGGTCGGCAAGGGCGCCACGCGCACACGTAGACACTTGTCAGTGACTGCCCCGACCTTGACGCCAAGGCCCTTGGCCGTTTACCACTAGGCTGATTTTTTCTCCCCCTTAGGAGCGCGCATGTCGCAACCCACAGCGCCCTGTCCTCAATGCGGTGCGCAGAGTTCGGATCTTGAGTGGTGCGATGTGTGCGGGACCCAACTCGGCGCGGGCGGCGACGTCCCCTGGCTTGAGGTGGGCCACGCCCTCCGCGTGGAGATGGATGGCGTGGCTCGGATGGCTCGCGTGGAGACCATGCTCGAGAGCTACGTCACGCGACGCGTGCTGTTGGCGCGGGTGTGCCCCGTTGGCAAGGAGGAGGGAAACTTCAGCCCGGTCGAGCTCGACGGTGGGCAGGACGAGCGGGAGGAAGGCGTCGAGGACAGCGCTGAGGAGACCGCCCCCAACGGGCTGACAGCGAACCTGCGCAAGTGGCCGCAGTGGCTGCTCGAGGAGACCGACGAGGACCGGAGCCTCGAACCTGACGCCGTCACCGAAGAGTTGATGGACCTGGTTCATCGCCCTCTGTCCTTCGTGCCCAGAAACGCGCGGCGCCGCGTCGACGTCTTTGACGCCCCCGCGGGCGTCCCGCTTCAGGAGTTCCTCGAGTCGCTCGGTCGGCTCCTGACCCTCGAGGAGGCATCCAATCTCGTCCTTCTGTTGATGGACGCCGTAGAGCGCGTACACGACGCCGGACTGTTCCATTTTCAGGTCTGCCCCTGGACTCTGCGCATCGCCCCCAGGGAGCCCGGCGAAGGTGACCAACGGGGCGCACTGAGCCTGTCGAACCCCGACGAGCTGCGCGTCACCTTTGGTGGCGTGCGCGGCTTCTACGACGCGACGATTCCCGTCCAGAGTCACCCAGTGATCCTGGGCTTTTCGCCGCCTGAGTTTTTTGGGCGTGCCCAGGGCCCGCTGGATGGACGCGCCGACATCTTCGGCGTCGGCATGCTCCTGTACTACCTGATCGCCGGGGCCGCCCCCCCCACCGGAGCGCTGACCCGACACGTGCCGAGCGTGGGCATTCGGGGTTTCCGTTTTGAGCTTGCACCGGGCCTCGAGAGTTTCTTCCAGCGCTGCATCGCGCCCGAGCCCAAAGACCGATTCGAGACCGTCGACGCGGCCCGCGAAGCGCTGGAGACGGCCCTCGACTATGTCGCGGCACGAACCGTCACCGAGCCCGTGCCTCGACCTTCACCCATCAGCACCTTCACGGCCATCGACCGCCACATCGGCATCAACAAGGGCCGGCGAACGCCCATCAACCAGGACGCCGTCTTCCTCGGCACGGACCCGCGCACCGAGACAACCCTGATCGCTGTGGCCGACGGCGTGTCCACCGCCAGCTACGGTTCCGGCGACGTGGCCAGCAGGCTGCTCGTGGAGGCGGCCGCACGCTTCTGGATGACCTGGAGATGCCGGGCGGACACGGTCCACGACGCGCCGCCAGTGCCCTCGCTGGACGAGGATCTCGCGACCTCCAGCGAGGACGACCTGGACGCAGCGTCGCCCCTGATGCGCCTGAGCACGGAACCGGAGTCATTGGACGGCATCAGCATGAAGCCGGCCGCCGCGCCGGTCGAAGACCTGGAGACCACCGCCGAGGTGTCACCGTTGCCGCGAAAGCCGGCGGCGCCCGAGAAGGAGCCCACCGCGACCGTCAGCCGAATCAGCCTGGTCGGCGAGCGCACCGCGGCCCACGAGATGGACTCCCGCTCCGCCCAGATCCTCGACGACATCATCGACGACGCGAACACCGCCATTTCCGCCTGGATCAACGAGCGACATCACCCCTTTGACGGACCTCCGCACGAGGTCATGGGCACCACGGCCCTGCTGGCCTGGCTCGAGGCTGACCAGGTGACCATCGCCAGCCTCGGTGACAGCCGCGCCTACCTGCTGCGGGACGACTGTCTTGAGTGCCTGACCCGCGACCACAACCTCGCCACGATGCGCATCATCGAGGGGTTTCCGGCCGACGAGTGCCTGGCCCTCCCACAAGGCATGGCGCTGGCCCGTTGCCTTGGTACGTTTGGCGTTGTCGACGGCACGCTGAGCCCAGTGAAACCGGAACCGGATCTCATGACCTTCCGGCTGCTGCCGGGAGATGTGCTCCTGCTCACGACCGACGGACTGGTGGACTTTGCCGGTCCGACGGAGCAGGCCGCCGAGCGCAATATCAAGGGCGTTCTCCAACGCGAGGAGATTCCGGCATTGGCGGCGCTGCGTCTGATGGTCATGGCAAACGAGGGTGGCGGTGAGGACAACATTGGGGTCGCCGTGGTCCGTGTCACGGCACCGCACCAGGGCGCGAGGATGCCAATCCTCCAGGCGTTCCCGGCCGTCCCCGAGCTGGAGAGCTTCGCCATGACCTTGAGCCTCGAGGCGATGCTCTAATCGAGCGTCCCCCGGCGCCGCAAGGCCCGCTGGATCCCGAAGAGGCGCCGCGCTGAGCCCCGAGGCCGCAGCGGCCTAGAAATAGCCGAACAGCAGCAGAAAAACGCCGGCGGCGCCAAGGAAGAGCAGTATCGCGAGCGCGAGCAGCGCGAGCTCCACCATGCCCCACGCGTCCCGGCCAGACTCCATGTCAACGTCCTCGGACGCAGGCCCGGTGTGCGCCAGTTCGTGGTCGAGCTCACCTTGGAGCGGAAGCCCAATGGCGGTCCGCACGACCTCCTGGCGATCGAGTCTGACAATCTGCGCCGTGGGGGGCCGCACCGGGTCATCCGGCGACAGGGCCGGACGCCTCGAACCCACGCCGGGTCGCAGACGCGGCGCCTTGGCGGTCAGCTTGTCCGCGAGAGGATCAAAGAACAGCAGCACCGTATTACCCAGCGCCACCCGGTCCCCCGAGCCCAACGGAGCGCCTGCCGGCCCCACGGCAAGGCCGTTCACCGTCGCGGGTCCACCCTGAAGTACAAACCCTGACCCGGCGGCGTGCACGGCGACCGGCGCTTCGATCGCTGGGTCGGACAAACGCCAGGCTCGCTCGCCTGCCCCGTTGGGCCCCTCGACACGGGTGGCGCCAAGGCCAGACAACGGACGCTTCTGGCCCATGTCGCGCCCGGAGATTACCTCGAGGTACGCCTGCGTGGGCGCAGACGGCCCTTTGGCCATCAAGTTCTCGATCATCCGCCGCGCCAGCTGTCCGGAGCGCTCCAGCGAGGTGGCGGGCGCGGTGGAGGTGACGTCCACGCGGACGACCACATCGACGATCCGCAGCTCGTCGCCGTCCGCAAGCGGACGGTAGCGGTCCGGCTCCAGAAGCTCGCCGTTGTGGCGCGTGCCGTTGGTGCTGCCGCGGTCGGCGACGAGCCAGCCGTCGCCGTCCCGGACGAAGCTCAGGTGTTTGTCGGAGATGGATTCCAGCGGGATCTGCACGCGACAGGCTGCGTTGCGGCCAAGCGTGACCTGCCCCTCGTCGAGCACGTACTCAAACGCAGACAGGGAGTCTCCGCCAATCTCAACAACGAGTCGAAGCGCCATGACGCTGGAGCGGCTCTGCGGAGAGGAATGTGAGGGGACGAGAGGCGCAGACCGGAGTCGAACCGGTGATCAGGGCTTTGCAGGCCCGTGCCTTACCACTTGGCTACTGCGCCGTTCCAACCCGTGACGAGTTGGACTGCTTAACTAACCAATGGCGCCCAACATGTCAACGGATTGTTCACGCGCACAGGATGCGCCGGAGCCCAGTGACAGCCTGCTGGAGTGCCGCTTCCTTGCGTTGGGTTCGCTCGCCGATGGCGCAGAGGAACAGCGACTGGCCGTCCACCACAAACTCCCGCACGGACAGCGTCCGAAGGCCCGTCTGGGGCATCTCCTCGGAGATGGATCGGTAGACCTGGTACCGCACCTCGCGACCGCCGCCGCGGCACAAGAGCGGCGCATGCGCGGCCAGTACTTCGCACCTCTCGTCGTCCGCCGAGGCTGCCACCACCAGTCCTCGTTCGTCTGACACGCTCAGCGCCTCCACACCATAGCGGGACGACGTGTTCTCCAGCTGAAGTCGAGCGGCCTCGCACATGCGAAGGCTGCGGCGATTGCGTCTGTCGGGTCCGTTCCACATGGGTACGCTCCTGTCCTACATCTAGGACATAACCTACACAATCACACACAGGATGGCAAAGAAACTACTCGATGGGGAGCGATTCGGTGGCGGCCCACTCCCACCACGAGCCGTCATAGTTGCGCGCCCCGTCGTGGCCAACCCAGCGCATCACGAGGTACATGAACCCGGATCGCACACCGCCCGTGCAGTAGCTGATCACGATGGTGTCGTCTTCCACGCCAAGTTCTGACAGCTGTGCGCCGATGTCATGCGGGGCGCGAAGCTGGCCGCTCTTCTGGAACACGTCCTTCCAGTAGAAGTGTTTTGCGCCGGGCACGTGTCCCCCCCGGTCGGCGCCGTAGGGGGTCGCGCCGTCGTACTCCTCGCGACGACGGGTATCCAGAACCAGCACCTTGCCCGGAGCCTTGCCCTCCACCACGGCCTGCACGTCCGCGGTCGTCGCCCTCACTTCAGGTCGGAGCGTCACGGTGAAATCGCCGGGCGTCACGTCCGGCGCCCGCACCTCGCTGGTGCCCTTGACCGCTCGCCAGCGCGGCATGCCGCCGGCGAGAACGTGGACGTCGTCGTGGCCGAGGTATTCGAGCATCCAGAAGAGCCTTCCCTCCTCACCCCACCCGTCGTTCCAATCGGCATAGACGACCACAGGGCGGTCCGCGCTGACACCGAGCTCCCGCAGGGACTCTTGCATCGCTGGGACGTCGTCCTTGAGACGCCCGTTGAGCATCCCGTCCACGTAGTCTGTCCAGGGTGCGTGGGCAGCACCGGGAATGTGGCCCTGCCGGTAGGCGAGCACGTCGCGGGCGTCGAGCACCGTGGCGCCCAACCCTTCCAGATCGTCAGGTCCAACGAAAATGGGTCGAACCTGGGGTCCCTGGCCGACGTCCTCGGAGGGCAAGGGGTCGGTCTGCAGCTCGGGGCCGCCGCAGCACGCGCACGCGAAGAGGGCCATCGCGACCAGCGGACCCCATACTGCCGACCCGAAGGCAGGACTTTGGGTCGTCAGTAGCGGGCTACTTCGGCGCCGCGGCCCCGCCTGATGCAAACAGCTCATCGATCACTCCGGTCTCGAGTCCCGCCTCCAGCAGAAGAGCCCTTGTGTGCTCCCCGAGCAAGGGCGGTGCGGTGAAACCGTCTCGATTGGCCGGCGTCAACGGTGTCGCGGTCTGAAAGATCGGACCCGCCGCAGACTCAATCTCAAAGAAAAGTCCCCGCTCCTGGAACAGCGGGTCGTCGATCACCTCTTCGGGTGACTTCACCGGGACGCAGCAGCAGTCGGCCGGCTCGAGCAGCGCCGTCCACTCATCGCGGGTCCGGGTCATGAAGAGCTCGGCGAGCCGGGCGTTGATGCGGGCGCCGTCCTCACCCGTGGCGTACGCATCGCTCGCGAGGTCTTCCACGCCGGCAGCCGCGCAGAACGCGAACCAGAACTTTGGCTCCAGCGCCCCGAGCGCCATGTGCTTGCCATCCTTGGTCTCGTAGATGGCGTAACAGGGAATCCCGCCGTTGAGCATCTCGCCGGCAGGCCCGCCGTAGCTGTGTCCGTGGGCAATCATGGTTAGCGCCGGCAGCAAGAAGCTCAGCGCTCCGTCGGTCATGGATACGTCGATCCAGCACCCGCGCCGGGCGGCAGTTGACCGCTCACGACCAAAGAGCGCCGCACAGACCGCCGTCGCCGCGTACATGGCGCCCCCGGCGATGTCCGCGACCTGAATGCCGGCGAGCACCCGCGTTCCGCCAGCCGTCCCGATGCCATCCAATACGCCCGCGCGCGCGAGGTACCCGTTGTCGTGGCCAGCCTCCTTGCGGGCCGGGCCCGTTTGGCCGTAGCCGCTGATGGAGCAAACGATGAGGTCAGGGAACGCCTCCGCCAACGCGTCCGGCCCGAAGCCCAGTCGCTCCATGACGCCGGGACGAAACGACTCGATGAGCACGTCCGCCCCGCCGAGCAGCGCGCGCAACGCAGCCGCTCCCCCCGGATTCTTCAAGTCCAGCGCGACCGATCGTTTGTTGCGGTTGATGCTGGCGAAGAATGCGCCGTACTCGCCGACGACTGGCTGCCCGTACCGGGCGTAGTCGCCGCCGGCGGTCGCCTCCACCTTGATGACGTCGGCGCCCATGTCACCCAGAAGCAACGTGGCGAACGGGCCAGGCAGGAGGCGGGTCAGGTCAAGAACACGAACCCCTGCCAGGGGCCGCCCCATACCAAACGCAGAGTGGGCCATCGGGCGCTCCCTTGTGGGTGGTGGTCGTGCCGCCACCCGCAGCGCGCGCGACGGCCTGACGGGATCCGGAGTGGGCCGGGCTCAGCCCAGGATGTTGCTGAGCTTCATGGCCAGGGCCATGTTGCCGGCGATCTTGAGCTTGCCCTGCATGAACGCCTGCGGCCCGGCGAGCTTGCCGGTGATCATGTCCGTGAAGTCCGTGGACGTCATGGTGATCGTACACTCGGCGTTGTCCGCCTCACCCGCCGTGATCCACCCTTCGGTCTTGGTCAGATCCACCGTCCAGGAACCACCGTCGTCGCCAGTGATGTTGAACTGGTAGATCGCTCCGATCGATGACGCACGGGACGGGTCTTCGGTCAGGCCTTTGGTCAGCTTCTCTTCAAAAAATGACTTGGGCGTGAGGGCCATCGGTATCTCCTTGCCTTCCCTCCTGGGTGGAGGGGTTTTGTGTCGTCGTTGGTGAGCGCTCGCTCACATTCGCGGCAGGATACGCAGCGCATTTCTGGCTGTCAACGCACCCGCGCGCGCGAGCGGACGCCAGCGCCGAACACGGCTGGAGGCGTTGGGGCGCCACTGTCACGGACGGCACGCGCGGCGTGTTTCAGAGGCCGCGCGACGCGGCGCAAAGGGGCCGGGAGGATCGGGAGTGTCGCGTGTAGCTCGGCGCGCCGTCAGCCGGTACGCCGGCTGCGGCACCGCAGGCGGGCACGGCCGCGGGTCACAGCTTGGTGATGACCGGGGCCAGGCCCTGGGATCGGAGCTTGGCGACCTGCTCCAGGGCGGCCTCGCGGCTGCCGTGGCGGCCGACGCGGACGCGGTAGATTTTACCCTCGGGCGCCGAGCCCAGGACCACGTGAGCGGGCATGCCACTGCCGCGCAGCTTGCGGACCAGCGCCGACGACTCGTCAAAACTCGTGAAGGACGCAACCTGCACGGTGAAGCGGGGCGAACCCTCGATCTTCTCCGGCGCGGGCGCGGCAGCCATGCTAGGCGGCTCACGGAAAGCGCGCTGGACGGTGCCGACCACCTGCCGCGGCGTCGGATTGGCGGCCGCACTCGCCACGGCGCCACCGGGCGACGGCATGCGCGCCAGGGTGCGGGGCTTGACCAGCTTGCGGTTGATCCTGCGCTGCTCGCGGCGCTCCTTGGCCCGGTTGACGCGGTCCGAGTTGTTCGCGTTGCCCTTGGGGAGCCGACGTACCGCTCCGCGGGCCGCCGGGGTCTCGAGCTCGTCGAAGAAGCTGAACTCCTCCAGCGCCGCCGTAGTGTTCGCGGCGGCGCGGACCGGGCGCGCATCCGGCTCCGTCACGGTCGCCAGGACGCCCGTCGGCCCCTCGATCTTCTGTCCGAGGTAGTACCCAGCCACGAAGATGAACAGCGCCGCCAGCGCAGTGCCCAGCAGAGCCAGAAGGATCTGCTTGGGATCGATTCGAAACTTGTTTGCGCGGGACCGCCTCGCCATCTCCAAACCCTCCCCAAGGTAGTGCCACGTGGGCACGACACAGTGCATTGCCGCCGAAGTAGGAGGCTAAGCCACACGTGCCCGGCGTCTACTTTTTTGGGGCTGGCTCTGGCGTGGGGGCGTTTTGGACCCGTTCTGGGCCACCAAACCAGTGTCGGACGATGGCTTCGGCCGGCTTTCCGCGCAGGGTGTAGCTGCCGTCCTCGGCACCGCCGTAGCCGTACCAGTTCCAGACAAACAGGCCGTGGAGTCCGAGTTTGTCGGGATCCCCGACCTTGGCCGACCGGGCGACCCACGCCTCGTACATCGCGCGGAAGCAGAGGTATTGGAGCTCCGGATCGGGTGTCCTGCGCTTGGTGTAGTCCCAGGGGTGTGAGGCCGATCCGATCTGCGACGGGTAGCCGACCTCCGTGAGGATGAGCGGGAGCCCCGCGCGCCCCGGATAGGTGGCGATCACGTCGGTCGCGGCGTCCCAGGTCTCGCGCAGCTCTTCGAGCGTCGGTGACTCCGAGTCCGACAACTCGAAGTACCCGGTCATGCCCGCCACATCCAGCGAGTCCCAGAACGTCACATGGTCGAAGTGATCCCAGTTGGCGGAGTAGGTCAATTTGCCCTTGTACACGCCGCGCACCTGGCCGATCACCCGCTCCCAGCGCTGCTTCTCGGACTCCAGCGACAGCAGCTCACTGCCCACGCTCAGGATCGCGACCTTCTCCTCCTCAGCCAGCTGCGCGTAGTGCATGGCAAAGGCCTCGTACTCGCGCCAGAACCGCTCCGGGTGGTGGGGCGCCAGCTTGCCGCGCCACTCGCCCGTACGGCGGCGCTCCACGTGCACGATCGGGAACAGCATGACCTTGAGCCCGGCGGCGTGCGCCTGGCGGATGTACTCCCGGACCTTTGCGTCGGGCACCGTCTCCGTGGGATGCGGCTGGATCTTGGAGGCGCGTATGTCCCGCAGCGACCACGCCACCACCACCGACACATGCGTGGCACCCAGCCCGCGAATCTCCTGGAACATCTGCGCGTAGCTGAGCCCGGGGAGGTCCATGTACAGGCCGACGGCAGCGCCCTTGATGAAGTCTTCATCTTCAAAGTAGCCAGAGGGTGGGTCGACCGGCGGCTTCATGCCCTTGGGCGCCCAGTCGGCGCCGAAATGCCGCACCTTGCCCGCGTCGGGATGGGCCAACCGCGCGGTCGGTGGCCGCGGCGACGCCTCCACGTTGCCCGGCTCCTGCACCCCGATCTCGGTCAGCTTGTCGCGGTCCCAGGTCTGCCAGGCCATGACAAGGACAAAGCCGACCATGACGCCCAGCGACACCAGCGCCAGGCGGCGCCCCCCTGTCGAAGAGCGACTCACGCGCCGTATTTGAGGAACTTGCCGCTGGCCGCAAGTGCGATGGGCAGGAGGTCACGGGCGTCGATGTCGCCGAGGGTACCACGTGCGCAGTGTCGCTCCGTGAGCTTGGGCCCGTCGTCCGCCAGGCAGTGCTGGTACTTCATGGCTGTGGGAATCGGATGCCAGCTGTGCTCCTTGAGCACGCAGGGCGTGCAGTGGTCCCCGGTGACGATGACGACGTCAAAACCCAGAGCCACCGCCTCCTGGAAGAGCGCGTCGCACCGCTCGAAAATGGCCACCTTCTCGTCGAATTGGCCCAGGTGGCTGACGCTGTCGGTCTCCTTGATGTGGAAGTAGAACAGGTCGTAGTCGTCGTAGTGCGCGGCCAGCGTATCCAGCTCCGCCCTGTGATCCTTGGGCGAGCCGAGGATGTCGAACCCGAGCAGATTGGCGATGCCTCGGTACATCGGGTACGCGGCGATCGCGCCGCAGCGAAGACCAAACAGCTCCGGCAGCGTGGGGATCGCGGGGCGCTCGGCGATGCCGCGCAAGAGCACGCCGTTGGCGCCCTCCCCGGCCAGGATCGCCGCCGCCTGCTCGCTGAACGACTCCACCACCGCAGCGGTCTTCTCGGCCTCGGGCGCGCGGGCCTCGCTGCGAGCCCGCGCGACGCCCGTCACCTGCGGATCCGTCTCCGTCACCCGGCCGTCCAATCCAGGACCGCGGAACACCACCGCGAAGCGGTGCTGCTTGCCGGGGAGCAGAAAGACCTCGACGCCGTCGATGCTGACCTCGCGACTGAGTCGCTGCGTGAGCGCCGCGCTGATCTCCGTGGCCGGTTTGCCGCCGCGCCTGTCGGTGACCAGTCCGTCCGCCAACGTGCAATAATTCCCACGCGCGGCGATGTCGCCGGCCTCCAACCGAAAGCCGTTGACCTCCTCGCCGCCCGCCAGGACCAGCTCGGAGCCGAGCACCTCCAACACACCACGACCGATGACAATCTGGTCGTTCGGGTACCCAAACAGGCCCAGATGCCCCGGGCCGCTACCGGGCGTGATCCCCTGACCAAACGCCAAGGTGCGCCCGAGCTCGGCGCCCGCGGCGAAGCGGTCCAGGTTGGGCGTCACGGCCGTCTCCAGCTCGGTCATGCCGGTGTCTGGATGGGGCAGGCCGCCGATTCCGTCAAAGACCCACAGCAGGATCTTCTTGTCGTTCGGGAGCGACAGGGTGGACAGGGTCTCG